>JANTGY010000111.1 GCA_024762695.1 Anaerolineae bacterium | reverse complement strand
GCGATTGGGCCTTAAAGAATGGGTACGCCACAAAAATGGATCTGGAACGGACGGAGGAAAACGGCCGTCTCGACGGCGCCGACGCCAGCAAAGTCAGCGATCGCGCCTTCAAACGCGGCCTCGACCAAATTGGCACGCTGGGGGCGGGTAACCATTTCATCGAAGTAGACGTGGTAGACGAGGTTTTTGACGAGAAGGCCGCCCAACGCATGGGTCTCTCCCCAGGCCGCGTCGTCGTCCAAATCCACTGCGGCTCGCGCGGCTTCGGCCACCAAATTTGCAGCGATTATGTGCGCCGCTTCCAAAAAGTTGTTCACAAATACGGCATCCACCTGCCCGACCGCGAGTTGGTTTGCGCCCCGCTCAGCAGCCCGGAAGGGCAAGATTATCTGGCAGCGATGAAGGCGGCGGCCAATTACGCCTTCGTCAACCGGCAGGTCCTCACCCACCACATCCGGCGCAGTTTTGAGGAAACGCTGCGGCGCAAAGTGCATAATCACACCGTTTTCCAGATTTACGACATCGCCCACAACATGGCTAAAGTCGAAACGCATGAGGTAGACGGCCGTCAAATCGAAGTGTGCGTCCATCGTAAAGGGGCCACCCGCGCCTTTGGCCCCGGCTCGCCCGTCTTGCCCGACGCCTACCGCGACATCGGCCAGCCCGTCCTCGTTCCCGGTTCGATGGGAACCGCCAGTTGGGTCTTGGTCGGCACGGAAAAATCAATGGCCCAAAGCTTCGGCTCCACCTGTCATGGCGCTGGCCGGACGATGAGCCGCCGCCAGGCTAAGAAATCGGTGCGCGGCCATGACCTGCGCCAAACATTAGAAGAGCGCGGCATCCACATCCGCGCCGGGAGTATGGCCGGTCTGGCCGAAGAAGCGCCGCAAGCCTACAAAGACGTAGACCGCGTTATCGAGGTGGTGCATGGCGCGGGCATCGCCAAAAAAGTCGCCCGCATCGTTCCCGTCGCCGTCGTCAAAGGGTAGAACCTCACAGGGTGATACTTGAATGCGAATAACCCGATTTATGGGTACAATTTTGAAGAAGCTGGACGCAGGGGTTGACAAGGGAGTCGTTCTTAGTTAGCCCCAAAGTCCTCGAAGGGGAGTTCCGCTAAAGGTACTCCGAAGACTACGTACCTTACTACAAGCATGTTATACGAGGAGGGAATACCGTGAAGTTTGACCGAAATGTGATTGTGGGATGGGCGATTGCTTTTTTTCTGGGGTCGGCGGTAACGGCCGTTGGCCTGACCATGACGAACCGCGTAAAACCGGCCCCCATTGTAATCACACCGCCAGAACCCACACCGCAGCCGGAGCCGACGGCGACATCTGGCCCCATGCGCGTGTATGTGAGCGGAGCGGTGACGGCTCCGGCGGTGTACGAACTGCCGCTGGACAGCCGCGTAGAGCAAGCGATTGAAGCGGCCGGCGGGTTTAATGATGAAGCTAACACGGCCGTTGTCAATCTGGCCCAACCACTCATGGACGGGGCGCAAGTGTACGTACCGTCGCAAGAGGAAACGGCCGCCGCGCCTCCCGTCGTCGCCGACAGCCGCACCGCGTCGTTAAATGTTTTGAGCGATACGGCCGTGACGGATGCGGGCGGATTGGTTAACATTAACACAGCCAACAGCGAAGAATTGGACACGCTGCCGGGCATCGGCCCCAGCACGGCGCAAAAAATACTAAATTACCGGGATGAAAACGGCCGTTTCAATGCCATCGAGGAAATTATGAACGTATCCGGCATCGGCGAAGCTAAATTCAACAGCATTAAAGAGCTGATTACCGTAGGAGAAAATCCGTAGTCCGTTGTCCGTAGTCCGTTGTCCGTTGTCCGTTGTCCGTTGTCCGTTGTCCGTTGTCCGTTGTCCGTGACACTGTAAGATGAAATTGGAATCGAAAAAAGGAGATGGTTAAATAGAAAAGCTAACTTATACTCAAAGTTTTCGTGGTTTACTTGCTTACAAATTAGCCCGTGAGCTTGCCCAACATATCTTTGTATATACCAAAAAATTTCCTAAAGAAGAGACATATGCGCTTACAGATCAAGTTCGACGTTCCTCACGATCGATTGGCGCTAATATTGCTGAAGCATGGGCTAAACGTCGTTATGAAAAACATTTTATTAGCAAACTCACTGACGCCGATGGTGAACAACAAGAAACCCAACATTGGATTGAAACGGCCGTTGATTGTCAATATCTTACACCCACTGAAGCCAATCAACTCCTGGCGCTCTGTCGTCGCATCGGACAACTCCTCGGCGGCATGATCAACAAATCCAACCAATTCTGTAATCCTACCAATCACATACGAGAAGCTCCTGCTGAGTATTTCGTAAACCGTTAACCGATTACGGATTACCGATTACGGATTACGGATTACGGATTACAGAATACGCAATACGGAACATTCTTATGCCCCAGGAAACCATCCTCACCGCTGCCGCCGCTCGATTGGCTCGCCTGCCCTTCTGGTTGTTTGCCCGACGTCCTTTTACGCCGCCTAAAAAAGCGTTGATACTTAAACCATGCTGCGTCAGTCAGGCGATGTTGGCCACCCCTTTACTGGCCGCTTTGCACAAAACTTACCCGGAAACACGGTTCGATTGGGCAATCAGCGATTGGGCGCGACCGGCTGTGGCCGGTAATCCGCGCATCACGGAATTGATAAGCGTTGGGCCGGGGGGCTTAGGCCAATCAAGCTGGCCCGCTATTCAGAAGTTCATTAAACGCCTGCGGCAAGAACAATACGACACTTGTTTTATCCCCAGCCGCTCCAGCCTGCTGGCGTATGTTGCCTGGCGCGCGGGCATCCCGCAGCGAATTGGGCTAAATGTGCATGGGCGCGGCTTTGCCCATACGCTAACCGTCAAACCAGAAGTGACAGAACGGCATGAAGCCCTCATTTACCAAACGTTGGCGTTGGCGGCGGGCGCAGACGCGACGACGATCGCCGCTTCGGGAATGGAGTATTACGCGCCAGATATTGACCGCACGGCCGTTACACGCCGCTTAATTGACGATTTAGACTGGTTGGGCGACGTTCCCCTGGTCGTCATCCACCCCGGCGGCGGAAAAAACCCAGTGCGGTCAAATACGCAAAAGCAGTGGCCGGTGGAGCGGTTTGTGCGACTGGGAAATCATCTAGTCCGCCAATACGGGGCCAAGATATTGCTGATTGGCGATGAGGGAGAACGGCCGTTAACCAAACAAATTAGCGGCATGATGTCGGCGTCGGTCGCCGATTGGGCGGGGCGGGTCAAGTTAGGCGAGGTTGGCGCTTTGGGCGAAGTGGCCGATTTGTATGTAGGCAATGATGCCGGCCCAACGCATATCGCCGCCGCCGTCGGCTGTCCGACTTTAGCTATCTTCGGCCCCAGCGATCCGGCCGTTTCCGGGCCATACGCAACCAAAGGGCCGGTGACGGCGTTGTGGCATGACGTAGGCAAACCGTTTAGCTGGGACGATGGGGCGTCGGTGGCCGAGGCGATTAAGGCCGCCGATAAATTACTGACCCGCTAACGGCGTCTTTACCAAAAAAGCCAGCTCCGTTGAAAATTCAAAACGCTCGATTTGCCAGTTACGGCCGTCTGCCCAGGCGTAAAATTGGCTTTCATAGGTTTGAACCATCCCCTTCCCTCTCCCACCCAAGCTTTGCGCGGGGAAGGTGATGAGCAGGTAACGGCCGTTAAGCGCATCTAACAAGCGGGATGCGGCCCCTTTTTCGGCTTGTTCCAGCACGGGCAGCGTCTTCAATATCAAAATCAGGTCGGCCGGTTCGGTTGGCGGGCGGCTGATAACATCGCGGACAGAAGCACGGCCGTTCATTCCCGCAAGCTGCAAATAAGCGCCAATGAAGGCAATCATATCGGCGTAAATGTCGTAAGCGATGTATTCGACTGGTTGAGCAAAGGGAAACCAGGGGCTGGTTAAGGGGTTTAGCCCACAGGCAATATCCATGACTACGCGAATATCCGGCAAGTCGGCCAGTATCGTATAAAAATCAGCCAAAATGGGCAACCGTTCCCGCGTGGAAGCGTGGCGCCGCATCAAATCGTGGCAAGTTTGGCGAAAACTATCGGGGGAATCCGCTGCCGATTTTAACTGCTGCAACATGGCGGCATAATCTAATTTGGCCTCAAAATAGGCCCCGCCGATTTGATGCAGCTTGTTTTTGGCGGCTTTAACGGCCGTTTTCAAATTCGGCCTGGCCGCCAGTTCCCGCTCCCCCACCCGGCGAATGAGGTCGGGGCTGATGTGACGGTATTTAGCGGCGGCGGTGACGGCCGTGACCAATGCGTCTAGTTGTTGGTTATCTTTCATTGGCATCTTGCGTCTTGCCTCTTGCGTCTTGCGTTGGGCAGCACGCGACGTAAGACACAATGACGAATGATTATTTTTTACGCAGCTCCTCCATCAACATCGTCATAAACCGCAAATTGTGCATGGTTGCCAGGCGCGGATACAAACCATCGTTGAGCTTGAACAGGTGATGCAAGTAGCCGAGCGAATAGTTGGCGCAGGTATGACAATCGCAGTAAGGCGAGATGGGTAAATTGGTTTTGATGTGCTTCTTGTCTTTAATGTAAATGTATTTCCATTGGGGATTCGGAGCTGGGGGCTGGGTAAAGGCGTAGAGACGGCCGTGTCGCGCATCTCTGGTGGGCATGGTGCTGTCGAACAAATTGTAGCCCATCGCCACACAATCTACGACATTTTGGGGATGGCCTACGCCCAGGGCATGCACGGTAAATTGGGCTGGAATTAGCGCGCGGGTGTAAGCCAGCGCATCAGATAATAAATTGCCGTCAGCATCGAGCGGCCAGCCGCCATAGCCGTAGCCGTCAAAGCCGATTTCCAGCAATTCCTCGGCGCATTGACGGCGCAATTCGGGCGAACGCCCCCCCTGCACAACGGCGACGAGATACGGCCGTTCTCCCTCCGCCATCTCCTTTTCCGCCACCAGACGGGTAAATTCACTCTTGCAGCGACGCGCCCAATCCACTGTGCGCCGTACCGACTCGGCTTGCGCCGCCAAATCATCGTCGGCATGAGTGCAGTCGTCCAAACAAATGACCAGATCGGAGCCATAGCTTAACTGCAATTGGATGCTTTTCTCTGGCGTAAAGTTGAATTTCTTGCCTTCAATGCGAAAGGTCGCGCCCTTGTCGCTGATGGAGCCGCTTTTGGCGTTTTGACGGAGAAGGGAGTAGACCTGAAAGCCGCCGGAATCGGTGAAAATGGGTTGTTCCCAACCGGCCATCTGGTGCAAACCGCCCAGCCCCTGTACGGTGGATGAGCCGGGTTTTTGCATCAGGTGATAGACGTTCATCTGCACGGCCTGGATGCGGCTGGCGCGCAAATCGGCGGCGTCTACCGTCTGCACAACGCCCCGGGTGCCGTCGGGCAGGAAGGCGGGGAGTTGGATACGGCCGTGTGGAAGTTTTAGTTCGTTCATGAGGGGATTGTACCCATGATGGCTAGATTTCGGAAACGGCCGTCGGTTTTTGCCGCACCAGCCCATGTAAACTGACGATCAAGCCCAGCAGCAGCCAAAAAATAAAACCCGGTTTGGCTCCCAACGCCACAGCATCAACTTGACCATACACAAAATAGGCCGCCAATGAACCGGCAAAGCCCAGGGCCAATGCCCGCAGCCAAAGCGATTCTGCCTGCCGCCACGACTGCCATAACAAGGCTGCCATTACCAACCATAATGCCAGGTAAGCAATCAAACCTGGCAACCCTAAATCCAACGCGGCTTGCAGCAAATGGTTGTGGGCATGAGCCATATCACGGTCGGGAGGGACTAAAAATAAGGGGTATAAGATAGGCATGACGCGGCGGAAGTTATTCATGCCCATACCCGTGAAGGGAAAATCCTGAATGCCGTATATGGCCCGCGACCAAATTTCTAAACGGCCGTCGAAGCTATCAATTTGGTCGCTGTTGGTATCCAGGCCAACTTGCTCAAATAAAAGAGCCGTCCATTCTTCCGGCTCGAAAAAGATTAGGCTCACCCCTACCCCTAGTACAATAACGATACTGGCTCCCCACAGCAAACGCTTATTTATGCGCCTCAGAACAACCAAAATCATTAAAAGGAGGCCCATGCCAAAGCCAACCAATGCGCCGCGCGATTGGGTCAGGATGATTACGCCCACCGTCGCGGCGGACGTCGCGGCAAGCAAGAAGATGAGCGGCAGGGTTTGATAGGGCCGTAACCCGCGCCACGTCGTTTTGATCTGCATTAAGCCAACGACAGTCAATACCAGCGCTAATGGGGCGACCCACAACAAGACGCCGGCCACTTGATTGGTGCCAAAGCCGGCGTCGGCCCCCGGCAGTGTCACCAACTGATGCGGTAAACGAGCCATTACGCTTTGCATCAATGGGAATTTATTCGTCCATTTCGTGCCTAATATCCCTAACACAACAACGCCCCAACCGGCAGCGAGAAGAAAGCTTACGCCCAACCAAAGATGGCGACGACTTTGTTGTGCAAAGGCGACCATCGCGTAAAAAACGGCGATGCCATAGGTTAATCCGGCGACTTTGCCAATACTAAACGCCAAATCAAAGGTGGCCCAAATGCTGACCAATATCATGAGAAGTAAACCAAACAGCGGCCAATCTACTGGCGTTGCCGGAATAAAACGCCCCCAACCGATTTTGCGCGCCCCCCACAAAACGGGCAATAGTAATAAGGTAGTCATTCTTGTGGGTGTGGGGAATAGGGCTATCGGCAAAATAAGGGCAGCCAGAACAACCCACTCGAAACGGATAATCTGGCGGCAAATACGCGCCAATCGGCCTGGCGGGGTTCCGGCCACGGGGCGTTGGCGATGTTTAGACTCGGCCATAACGGATTATTTGCCACAAATGATGTCTGCGTTTTTGGCGCCCCTGGTAACGGGCTTGCAGCCATGCCTTTTCCGGCCAGACCGTGCGGAAAATTAAATAAGCCATATCGCGCAATCGGTCTACCAATAACAGCAAAAACAGGTAACGGGAACGGCCGTTGCGTAAATCCTCGCCGGCTAATATCGCCGCTGGGGATGCAAACTGTCGGATTAATTTTTGACGTAAGGGCGACGGCCGTAACCGTTTTAAGGCTGGTTCCAGTCCCGACAGACCCAGCAGCCGTTCTGTTAAAGACAAGACCAACCAAACGGCCGTGCCCACACGCCAGGCTTGCGCCCGTTCGGCAACAATCTCCCAATCAACTGGTCGGGATTTGACGATCATGGCAATGTCCATCAAGCCGCGCACGGCTGTCATTCCCATTTGATGCGTGACAGTCAAATGAACAGCCACCTGAATAACCATATCTTCAGCGGCCAACTGGTAACTCTTGCCATGGGGCGTAAAAGGTTCAATGCGGTTCCATACGGCCGTATCGTCCACATCTGCCGCGCGCGTCAACCACCAGCCAGGAAAAGGCGACCAATGCAGTTCAATCATGCCATATTGAGGTCCGTAAAATTGAATCTCGCCATGTGAAAGCGCCTGCAAGGCTAACGGCCGTGACTCTTTTCCGCCATAAGCCCAAAATCCCAGCCCTGTCATCAATTCAACTGCACGCGGCATATTCATTTCCGGCGCCCAAATATCTATGTCCGACATAGTGCGCAGGGCGGCGTCGGCATAGGCCGAGCGAGCTAAAGCCGCGCCCTTCAACAAAACTAATGGTATACCCGCCCCTTGGAAAGCGGCCTCGATTTGAGCCAGATGTTCACGGTACAAGGCGCTTTGGGCAACAGATGCAAACATATCGGCTTGTAAATGGGACGCTAACAAGGGTTGAATTTCCCGGCAGCGCTGGTAAGCCAACGGGCCAATGCCTTGCTCAATGAGCCAGTGGGCGACGGCCGTCCATTCGACGACGGTGTCGGGCGCGCTGTCGTCGCGTAGAATTGCGCCATCAAGTAAAAAAGCTAAAAATGAACGGGCCGTCGCCTCATCCGGCCACGGCCCATATTGTTGGTTTGTCATTTGCTTTAATTTCAAGCCTGACTATGAACGGTTTGCGTCGCCGCCGCTCCATTTGTGGCCGAAAGGCGCGCTTTGGCAGGCGGCGTTTGTTCTTTGATAACATCAATATCATTAGGCGGTTGGAACTCAGGAGCCAGACTTTTCAAACCACGTAGAATGGCGACTCGATCGTTGCGCTGTGCCGATGCTGCTAAGGCGCTTACAGCCGCGTCCAAATCATCGGGAACCAGGCTGCTGGCATTGCTGGCAATAACGATCTTGTTGTGATTGGTGCAGTGGTAAGATTCGCCAGAAATAAATAGTTCCTCGAATAATTTTTCGCCAGGGCGCAGACCAACATATTTGATTTCAATATCGCGCCCTTCTTCCAAGCCAGAAAGTTTAATCAGATCGCGCGCCAAATCTACAATTTTGACCGGTTCGCCCATATCGAGGACGAATACTTCGCCGCCATTACCCAGAATTGCCGCTTGCAAAACCAACTGCACCGCTTCGGGGATGGTCATAAAGAAGCGTTCCATTTCGGGGTCGGTGACGGTAATTGGCCCGCCGGCGGCAATTTGCTTCTTAAATGTCAATACAACGCTGCCTCGGCTGCCTAACACATTACCAAAACGCACCGCGACATACGGCCGTCCGCTCTTTTCAGCCGCTTGATGTACAAGCAGTTCGGCCACCCGTTTACTCGCGCCCATCACGCTGGTAGGGTTAACAGCTTTGTCTGTAGAAATCATGACAAAATGTTCAACGTCAACAGCTAAAGAAGCCTTGAGTAGATTTTGGGTCCCTAACACGTTATTCGTAATCGCTTCTGCTGGATTTTTTTCCATCAAAGGCACATGCTTATGCGCGGCGGCATGAAAAACGATGTTGGGTTTGTACCGCTCAAATATCAATTGCATACGCTCGGGGAAGCGTGTATCGGCAATCAGTGGCGTTAAGATTACACCATCGGGTTTGATCCGATTCAATTCATGGTAAATCTCAAAAACTGAGTTTTCGCCATGCCCCAGCAATGTCAACTCGGAAGGAACGCAGCGCAATACCTGGCGGCATAATTCGCTGCCAATTGAGCCGCCCCCGCCCGTGATCAACACACGCTGGCCGGCAATCAACTCTCTCACAGCGGCAATATCGGTTTGCACCGGTTGGCGTCGCAGCAAGTCTTCAATGTCTACGTCCCGAATCTGACTAACATGGAGCGTTCCATCTAATAAATCATAAATTTCGGGAATGATTTTGGTCTTTGCGCCTGCTTTTTCGCACATAGCGACTATTTCACGGAACACTTTGCCGGGGGCGGTGGGCATGGCAATGATGACGCGATCGATGCCATATTCCCGAATCAGGTTTGGAATGTCTTGCCGTCCGCCTAAAACGGGCACGCCATGAATGCTCATTTTGTGTTTATATACATCGTCATCCAAGAAACCAACAGGAACCAATCCGCGCCGCGGATTTTTTTGGAGTTCGCGCACGACCATTGCCCCTGCGTCTCCAGCGCCCATGATCAAGACGCGGCGGGTGGTTTGGGAACGGCTATGGGGACGGCCGTTGGCTAACGCCCGAACGCTGAATCGAGAACCGCCAACAGCGACTAGTGTTAATAAACCGTCAATTAACGGAATAGAACGAGGGAAAGGAAAGAAGTAAATGCTGCGGATACCGACAAAGATCAACACGACCGCTGCGGTGGCCGTGAAAACAGCCAGTCCAATTTGAACCAACTCTTCGATGCTGGCATAACGCCAATAACGACGGTATAGGCCAAACCAGTAAAAGACAAAAAGACGGATAATAAGGGCCACAAGCGTGTACCCGATTAGGGAAAGGACATATTCTTCAGGCGTATCTAATACATCCAGCCGCAACATAATCGACACCAAAGGCGTCAAGCACAGGGCCAATGCGTCCGTTACAAGGAAATAACGATTTCGTACATTCAAGGATTCACCGCTGTTAGACCTAAACACAAAACCCTCCCCTCTCATTCTCTCGCCTACTTGAACCAAACGAAACACGAAATCTTTGCAAGGCTAGACTGTATCTAAGTATATACTTTTTGAACCGCAGTAACAACGCGGGACAAGTCTGTTTCTGATAATTGGGAACCTGATGGCAAACAAAGCCCGCGCTCAAACAGGCGTTCGGCAACGTTGCCCTCCACACTTTCATATTGTGCGAAGACGGGTTGTAAATGCATCGGTTTCCAAACTGGACGCGACTCGATATTTTGCGTTTCCAAAGCCAGACGTATAGTTTCCCGATCGGCGCCAAACGCTTCCGGGTCAACGGTCAGTGTCGTTAACCAGCGGGTATGCCGACCCCAGGGCGCTTCTGGCATAAACTGAATGCCTGGCAAGCTGCCCAGCATCTCTTGGTAATAATCGAAATTGCGCCGCCGCGCTTGTACCCGATCTTCTAGAACCTGTAACTGTCCTCGCCCAATTCCAGCCAGAACATTGCTCATGCGGTAATTATAGCCGATTTCCGTATGTTCGTAATGCGGGGCCGGCTCGCGCGCCTGGGTTGCCAGTTTACGGGCATGGGCAATAAAGTCGCCATCGTCGGAAACCAACATACCGCCGCCAGATGTGGTGATGATTTTGTTGCCGTTGAATGAATAAATACCGGCTTTACCAAATACGCCTGGCGCACGGCCGTTATAGGTTGCCCCCAGCGCTTCGGCAGCGTCTTCAATGAGCGTGATACCATACTCATTACACACTTGCAAAATAGGGTCTATGTCGGCGCTTTGTCCATAAAGATGCACTAAAACAACAGCTTTGGGCAATTTACCTTGTGCTGCCTTCCGCTTGATTGTCTCTTCAAACAGTGCCGGATCCATATTCCAGGAATCATATTCGCTGTCAATAAATACAGGTTTTGCGCCCTGGTAGATGATGGGATTGACGCTGGCAGAGAAAGTAAGAGTGGAAACGATGACTTCATCCCCTGGCCCAACTCCAGACAAGAGTAGGGCTAAATGGAGAGCGGCCGTTCC
>JANTGY010000110.1 GCA_024762695.1 Anaerolineae bacterium | reverse complement strand
GGTACGCCAATGGGAACCGGCTGAAGCCATTTGTCTAGGAGGTAAAGTTGGGTGTTGTCAATCGGCCGTCCAATGGTTGGCGGGATGATTGATTGTTTTTGGGCGGGAACAAGGCCTGATGTTGTCACGACGGTGTCTTCGGTGGGGCCGTAATTGTTTATCAAGGCAAAGGGATGCTGCGAAGAAGGGAAGCGATGCAGCCGGTCGCCGCCGGTGAGAATAATACGCAGGACAGATTCGTTGGGCCATTCCAAAGCCATGACGTTTTCAGCCAGAGGGGTGGGTAAGAAGGCGATGGTGATGTTATGAGCCAGCAGCCAATCGCGGAGTTGTGGCGGTGAGGCGCGTGTCTCATCGTCGGGGATGTAAATGCTGGCGCCGGCGCACAGGTAGGGCCATATTTCCCAAACAGATGCGTCAAACCCTGGCCCGGCGATTTGCGTTGCTCTGTCGGCCGCGGTTACGGTAAATTTCCGCCGATGCCAGAATACCAAATTCAACAAGCCCCGATGTTCAATTTGTACCCCTTTGGGCTGTCCCGTTGAACCCGATGTGTAGATGATGTAGGCCAGGTTGTGGGTTTGTGTCCGGGCTGGCGGGTTGGCTGCTGTTTCGTGTGCCAGGGTTGGTTCTGCCGTGTCGAGGCACAAGAGACGGCTTGATTTTTGAGCCAGGCGAGGGGCGATGTGCGAATGGGTCAGGACGACGGGGCTTTGGGCGTCGGCGAGCATGAAAGCCAACCGCTCTGGCGGGTAGGTCGGATCCATGGGGGCGTAAGCGGCGCCGGTTTTGAGAACAGCTAGCAACGCGATGATGAGATCGGCAGAGCGTTCGAGACAGACGCCGACGACTGTTTCTGGGCCAACACCTAGTTTTTGCAGATGATGGGCTAGTTGGTTGGCACGGCCGTTCAACTCTCCATACGTGATAATTTCTTGGCCAAAGACAACGGCCGTCGCTTCCGGCGTTTGCTCGGCTTGACTTTCAACCAGGCGGTGGACGCATTGATCGGTGGGGTAAGGAACGGCCGTGTCATTCCATGCCACCAGCAGTTGGCGACGTTCCGATTCGGTGAGTAAAGAAAGCGTGGCGATGGGTTGGTCCGGATTGGCGACCATCCCGTCCAGCAACACGCGAAAATGGCCGGCCAGCCGCTCAATCGTTGCCGGATCGAATAGATCGGTGTTGTACTCGAATTCGGCCGTTACCCGGTCTGGTCCCTCGGAGATGATTAGCAGCAGATCGAATTTAGCTATGGCTGTTTCCTGCGGCTGCAGCGAGAGTGTCACGTCGTCTATCTGCACGTCGGTTAGGGGCGCTTTTTGCAGATCAAACATAACCTGAAACAAGGGTGTGTGACTCGTGTTGCGGTCGGGTTGCAGCGCTTCAACCAACATTTCAAAAGGAATATCCTGGTTGGCGTAGGCATCCAATGCAGTGTTGCGTACCTGGCGCAGCATCTGGCGGAAGGTTGATTCGTCGTCGAAGCCGGCCTGGATAACGAGTGTGTTGACAAAGAAACCAATCAACCCTTCTATTTCCGAACGCTTGCGGTTGGCGATGGGAATGCCAATGTGAATGCGGTTTTGGTTGGTGTAACGATGAAGTAAAACGTGAAAGGCGGCTAACAATGCCATAAACGGAGTCGCGTCTTCTTCCCGGGCTATTTCCGTAACTTTCTGAAACAGCGACAATGGTAATTCGCAATTGTAATGAAGGCCATGATGGGTTTGAGTCGCCGGGCGCGGATGATCGGTGGGTAAATCTAAAAACGGCGGATCTTGGCCTAACTGCCGCTGCCAATAGTTTAGCTGAGACTGTAGGGCTTCGGTTTCGAGCTGGCCGCGCTGCCAATGGGCATAATCGGCATATTGAATGGGGAGATCGGGCAGGGAAAGGGAACGGCCGTTACGCCCCGCCTCGTATAAAATTCCCATCTCACGCAGGAAAACGCCGGTTGACCAGCCATCAAAAACGATGTGATGGACGGTGAGGAGGAGAAGGTGTTCAGCCACCCCCAATTTCAGCAGCGTGGCGCGCAGCAAAGAATCCTGGCTCAGGTTAAACGGCCGCTGCGCTTCCGACTCGGCCAGACGACGGATTTCATCTTCTTGCCTGTCTGGCGACAAGTTTTGTAAATCGATCAGCGGAACCGCCAATGCAACATGCGGGCGAATGATTTGAACCGGTTCGCCTTCCAGTTCGATAAAATTGGCGCGTAATGTTTCGTGGCGTTGTACAACAGCTTGCAAACTGCGTCGTAATGCGGCCGCATCCAACGGGCCGTTCAAACGAATTGCGGCGGGAATAATGTAAAGCGGACTCCCCGGTTCTAACTGGTCTAAAAACCACAACCGCCGCTGGGCAAACGAAAGGGGATAACTCTCCGGTTCCTGGCGTCGGGGAATTTTGGGCGGCTGATCCGCTAATTCCCTATTTTTCTTGAGGCGCAAAGACAAAAGCGCGCGCTTTTCAGGCGGCAGATTAGCAATCCGTTTTGCCAGCACACTCATACAAACCCTCCCTAATCGAAGAGAAGAAAGGCCTGTTTTTGAGAGGTATATTTTAGTTTGATGGAACCGTCGCCCAAAAGGGCAAGTCCTTTGTAAACTACGAGGACATTGTATTGTAAAGATTGATGCGTGTGTGAAGTTTAGCGTTTAGTTTACCTGTTCCAGATCTGGATTTTAGCTCTCTCTGAACAGTAATTCGCGTGTCTCCTCATCTGATAAATTTTCTAATTCTGTTAACAAATCGTCTAGATCGATGTCATCTATCTGTTTAGCCTGGTATTGGGCAAGCAGCAGCGATTGGTCGGCGACTGTTGTGGCGGTAAATAGGTCGCGCAAAGGAATTTCCACCTGAAAATTGTCGCGCAGTCGGGATGCCATTTGTGTGGCGAGTAAGGAATGCCCACCCAGGTCAAAAAAGTTATCGTAAATGCCCACCGGAGAAGGTTGATCGGTTTGCTCCATGCCTAACAAATCAGACCAAATTTGGGCTAATTCTTGCTCAATGGATGTGCGCGGCGCAACGTAGGCGTTTTCTAGTTGGGGACGAAGTTGTGTAGGGATGGGCAGGGCGCGCCGGTTTATTTTGCCGCTCAACGAGAGTGGCAGCGCATCCATGATAATAAATTGAGCCGGTATCATATATTTTGGCAGCCGTGTTTTCAGGAAACGCTGCAGCGCGCCGGTGGATGGTTTGCGCTCAATGCTAGTTGGAGCCAGATAGGCGACTAACCGTTTGTCGCCCGCCATTTGTTGATTGTCGTGAACGAGAACGGCCGTTTGCCGCACGTCTGGATGTTGGCTCAGTGTGGCTTCAATTTCGCCCAGTTCAATACGGAAGCCCCGCACTTTTACCTGATGATCGACTCGGCCCAAAAAGTCGATATTGCCATCGGGCAGATAGCGGCAAAGATCGCCGGTTTTGTACATCTTCACATTTTGGGTTTCAGGCTGCGGCATATCCGGGACGGCCGCAGTGGAGATAAACCGTTGGGCTGTTAATTCTGGCTGGTTCAGATAGCCTGAGGCCAGGCAGTTGCCGCCAATGTGGAGTTCGCCAGGAATGCCGATGGGGGCTGGTTGGCCGTATTTGTCCAAGATAACGGCCGTTCTGTTGCTTAACGGCCGTCCAATAGGCACCCGATCTAATGTTGCGGCTTTATCTGGCGATGGAATTTCAAACGTTGTAGCCGTAATCGTGGTTTCTGTCGGGCCATACGCATTCAGCAAGCGGGCCGAACCAACAGGCAGCTGCTGCCATAAAGCTATCGTTTTAGGGTTAACCACATCGCCGCCAATTATGACCAGCCGTAGTTGTTCAGCGGCAATGGGCGTTTTGCTCCACGCATGCGTGACCTGATCCCAGTAAGCCGGCGGCAAATTGATAACCGAAAGCTCTTTTTCAGCTACCAGATTGGGGAATTGAGATGGCGACCAAATGTCGGGACCGCGCATCACGAGCCTGGCTCCGGCGGTGAGCGTGGACAGGATTTGCTCGATGGATTGATCAAAACTGAATGAGGCAAACTGGAGGACATGGTCAACGGCCGTTAACTCAAAATGATCGCGAATCGTATGACAATGGTCGGCAATAACGCCGTGCGAAATCAGCACGCCCTTGGGCTGACCTGTCGAGCCGGAGGTGTAGATCAGATAAGCCAGGCTGTCTGGCGTCGTTTCAACCACAGGATCAAGGATGGATTCCTGAGTAATAGTCGGCCAGTCCGCATCCAGGTAAACAACTGGCCGTTCATAGGTCGCCAAACCAGCAGCCAGAGACGTTTGGCTGAGTACCAACTTCGCATCGGCATCTTCCAGCATGAATGCCAGACGTTCTGGCGGCATGGCTGGATCCAGCGGTAAATAAACGCCGCCAGCCTTGAGGATAGCCAAAAGTCCAACAATCACATCTATCGAGCGTTCCGCGTAAATGCCAACGCGCGAATCTCGTTCGATTCCCGTTTTTTGCAGGTAGCGGGCCAGTTGGTTGGCGCGCTGATTCAGTTGAGCGTAGGTCAATGAATCGTCGCCCAGGCTAACGGCAATGGCCGCTGGCAACAGTTCTGCCTGTTGGGCAATGATTTGATGGACGAAGGGCTGCCGCAGGGGGTGGGCACGGCCGTTCCATGTCTGCAGGATTTGTTGTTGTTCCTGCTCTGTTATGATTGGCAGCTGCGTTAAACGCCGATGGGGATTAGCCACGATGCCCATCAGTAAAGTTTGAAAATGGGCTAACAAGCGTTGGATGGTTGTTTTGTCGAAAAGGTCTGTGCTGTATTCAAAGGTAGCGACTAATTCGGCCCCAGCTTCGGCCATCATCAGGGTTAAATCAAAAGGCGACACCCATTGATCCAACGCCATCGACTCCAACGGCAGCCCGCCTAATTCCATGCTTTTACCAGCTTCGCTCAAGGCAAATGAAGTGATTTCGTGGCCGTTAACAAGTCTGGTTGTCTTTTGCCAGGCGAACATGACTTGGAACAAGGGTGATTGACCAGCATCACGCACAGGCTGCAACTTCTCAACCAGAAGCGGGAATGGATAGTCGCTGTGTTCGAAAGCGGCCAGGGTGGTTTGTCGCACCTGATTTAGCAGGTCGCTAAAGATCGGATCATCGGCCAGGTTAGTTCTTATGACGACCGGGTTAACAAAGTAACCAATAAGACGCGCGGAGCGGCGGCGGCGATTGGCCTTGGGCGACCCGACCAAAATGTCGTCCTGGCCGGTGTAACGATGGAGCAATACCTGGAAGGCCGTTAACAAGGTCATAAAAAGGGTAGCGTGGCGTTCTCTAGCCAGGGTTTTAAGCTGTTGGGTGAGTTGGGAATTGAGTCTAATGGATTCGCAAGCGCCATGAAACGTGGGAACGGCCGTACGCGGTCGGTCAGTGGGCATATTCAGAGCCGATGGCGCATCTCGTAATTGTTCAATCCAATACGCTTGCAGTCGGTCGCCTTCTGGCCCGGCCAATAATTCATTTTGGCTATAAACATAATCAACATATTGCATGGACAGCGGCTTTAGCGAGACGCTGCTGTTGGTGGCGGCCGCTTTATAGAGTTGGCTGACCTCGTGCATGATAATGGCCACCGACCATAGATCGGTAATGATGTGGTGCATGGAAAGGAGCAAAATGTGTTCTTCCGTGGAACGAATAAACAAAATGACGCGCATGAGCGGCCCGTGTTCCAGATCAAACGGATGGTAAACTTCAGCGGCTAAACGGCCGTTCACCGCCGCATCATCCCACGTGGTCGCATCTTCCATCTCAAAACAAACTTCCATTTGGGGATGAATGACCTGTATCGGTTCGCCTTGCGGCGCAGGGAATGTAGTGCGTAACATCGGGTGGCGGTCAGTCAGCTCTTGAAAAGCATGGCGCAAAGCGGCGGTGTCAAGCTTGGCGCGGATGCGCACAGCATGAACGACATTGTAGGCCGGATTTTCCGGATCGAGTTGATTCATAAACCACAGGGCGCGCTGCCCATGAGAAAGAGGATGTTCAGTTTGTTCGGAGAGGGAGAGAGGAACGGCCGCTTCTACGGCCACCGGCGTCGTCAAATCTATCAAAAGTTGGGCAGCTAACTGGGAAATCGTGATGTCCTGAAGCAAAATTTCCATTCGCAAGGGAATACCTAACGTCGATTCAATTTCATAAACAAGCTCTACAGCCATTACCGAATCCAGTCCCAAGCCTGGCAAAGTCAGGTGCGGATCTAATTGCGCGGGAGAAAGCTGCAAGATTTGAGCTGCTTGTTCTAATAGATGAGAGGCTAATAAATTCTGACGGTCCTCAGGAGCCATGGCTTGGAAAGCTTTTACAAGGATGGGAACTGGGGCAAAACGGCCGTCGGCGCGTTCGCCAACCACATTTTCTAACACATTGGCTTCAATAACAGACAATGTCTTACTCAGATATTGTTCCCGGCAGGCATGGCGTTGAATCTTTCCACTCGATGTTTTAGGGATGGTACGCGGTTGGATAAGAATAACGGCATACGCCTGTATTTCATGGACATGCGCTACAGTTTGCCGAATTGCTTGTATCACTTCATCGGCTACAAACGACTGGCTGCTATTAATTTCCTGCACAATTACCAATCGCTCTTCACGGCCAACATCAATAGAAAAGGCAGCGCCACAGCCACGCCGCAGCGCCGGATGACATTGTTCAGCCGTTAGTTCAATATCTTGAGGGTAATGATTGCGCCCGCGAATGATGATTAAATCTTTGGAACGACCAGTAATAAAAAGTTCGCCTTCATGTATAAACCCCAGATCGCCCGTGCGTAAAAATGGCCCTGCGCCCGAGTCGGCCAGATTAGCTTGAAATGTTTGCGCCGTTTCTTCAGGGCGTCGCCAATAGCCCTGAGCGATGCTCGCCCCAGATACCCACACTTCGCCAATTTGATCTGGGCCCAATTCAACGAATGTTTGTGGATGCGCAATTACAATCGCCTGATCGAGCAACTTCTGGCCGCATCCGATTAAATCGCTGGTCTCTCGCGTGTTGCCTGCGCCCTTAATTTCGGCAACTTGATTTTGAGCCAGAGCATCTTTGTTGACAGAGAGAATGACTGCCCCGTTCCTCTTCCGACGGCCCGATACGATGAGAGTGGCCTCGGCTAATCCATAACATGGATAAAAAGCTTGTTCCTGAAACCCGTTGTTGGCAAAGCCCTGGGCAAATCGTTCGAGCGTTTCCCGCCGGACTGGTTCAGCCCCATTGAAGGCCACGCGCCAATGGCTTAAGTCAAGTCTATCACGCTGTTCCCGTGTGACTTTGCGTAAGCATAACTCGTAAGCAAAGTTGGGGCCGCCGCTGATGGTAGCCCGATAATTGGAAATAGCTTGTAACCAGCGGTACGGCCGTTGCAAGAACGAAATGGGCGACATCAAAATACAATGGAACCCACTGTAAATCGGTTGTAATATACCGCCAATAAGGCCCATGTCATGGTACGGTGGCAACCATATCACCACAACATCTTCCGGCTTGACAGCAAAAGCCTGCGTAATCAATTTGGAGTTATGAAGCAAGTTGGCATGGCTCAACATAACCCCCTTAGGAGCGCCCGTTGAGCCAGATGTATATTGCAAAAAGGCCAGGCTGTCCGGGGTAATGTCCGGTTCCTGCCAATCCGCCGCTTCTTCAAGAATGTCATCCGTTGTTAGCCATCTTAACGTTTGCAAATCCGGGGCTTGCTCAAACAGCGTCTGTGCCATTGCCAAAATGGGAGAAGTTGTCAGTACAAATGCCGCCTGGGAATCGGCGGCCATAGCTCGTAAACGAGGTAAGGTGCGGTTCAGCCTTGTTGGATCAGGGGGGTAGGCAGGAACGGCCGTAACGCCAGCATACAAACAACCAAAAAACCCGGCAATATAATCGAAACCGGGCAGATAGAGCAGTAATGCCCGTTCTCCAACCGCTCCCAGCATTTGTAGTCGGGTTGCAATAATCCGGGCTTCATAATCTAACGCGCCATAAGTCATATGCTCTTCATCATTTTCGCCGTCTGTCAGAAAAGTAAAAACCCGACGGTCGCCTTGATGGGATGCACGCCACTGCAAGACTTTAACTAGCGTATTCTGTTCGACCAAAAGCTCAGAAACGTGACTGGAAATCCCGGCGATAGAAGTCATGATTAGTCTCCACCACTGTCAAGAAAAAGAACGCCATCTCCAAATTCATCGAAGATAGCCGTAACGAAATGGCCTGTCATACGTTATAAATAACATCATAGCCAAATGAAAAGCAGTAACCCGTGCTGTTTGGAAAAACAACACGAGACTTAACGAAGCATTTACTTGCACTAAATGCATCGTCGAAGCTTTAGATTTGGTGACTCAGGCGCTGATTAATAATCAGCGCCTATTTTTTTTGCCAAATAATACGCAGCCATAAACTTCATGGGCTAAACGTCAAAGATGATAGGGCTGCTCCCTCATACTCCTTCCCATATATAGCTCCATTTCTGGACAACAACACGTAGGATCATTAACCTTTTGCTCCCGCTAAATGGTGGGGCAAATCACTAATAGCTTAGTTATGTTAATTTCAATATAAATTGTGCGGAGTTAGCTTCGGTGGAAGAACTGATACGAAACAATAAATAACAGTATAAACTATAAATCTTACAATAAATCTTAAGTACACATTACTTTACACCCTGCAAATTATGGCTCTTTGGGCATTTACGGGACAATTGCGGCGTGAAACGCGATAGGAAACCAATAGTTCTCCCGTTCTCCCTGAATCAACCACAACAAATTAGCGCATTTTTTATCAAAATACTGGGTCTTTCGGATTTCCTGGGATTTGCCGTAATGCGTGAAGCGCCTCTGGTTACGCATCACGGATTACGCATCACGCCATGATTACTCCACGAATGCCCAAAAAGCCAAAATACTTTAATCAGTCGCATTGAATCAGGGGCAATTCGTATGCTGCGGGGTAAAGTGAACGGGTATCGATAAACGGCCGTTTATACGGCAATTCCAGAGCCGTCACGGTAAAGCAAGTCAACCAGTTCTCAATCAAAAAAAGGAACGCCGAATTAAACCGACGTTCCTTTTCTGATTTTCCCTTTCAACTCGTACCTGTTAAAACCGATTCACCCAACTCCCTCCGCTAAACCGCTGCTCTTGCCACGGATCGGCTTCGTTGTGATAGCCTGCTTTCTCCCAAAAACCAAGCTGATCGTCAGCGCGGAATTCCAACCCGCGCAGCCATTTACCCCCCTTCCACAAATAGGCCGATTTCGGCTCGCTGCGGTCAGCAAACGTACCAATCAAACCGCGCAGCGGATAGCCATGATCGGGAGTTAACGGACGGCCGTCGTAATGAGTCGCTAACAAGAAATTATCTTGCAAGACCAATTCCATTGATGTATTCGTCGTGTACCCCAATTCGCAATGCTGAATTATGTGCCTGGCTTCTGATTTGGGCTTGATAATGCCTTCACGCACCAATTGGCCTAGAGATACACCTTCCCAATCCATATCAAACTGTGACCAGCGAGTAACGCAGTGGAGGTCCATGGTCAATTTAGTTTTGGGCAGTTTGTTAAATTCTTCCCATGTCCAGGTGATTTCTTCTTCAACCAGACCAAAGACTTTCAACGTCCAAGTATCCAAGTCAACCCGTGGCGTAGGGCCATAGTGCAAAACCGGAAACTTGTTGGTCAATGACTGTCCCGGCGGCAGCCGGTTTTCTGCGCGAACGATTTCTTCTGCGCGGCGGCGGTCTAAAACTTTCTTGAGCATGATTATTCTCCAAACACCATTTTTATCATTATTATATGGATAATGACGATGATTGTTGAGCTTGGAGATATTTTAGGGATGATTTCTTATGGATTCCTTACTTTGTCCTTACCAATCTGTGATCATAGGCGCTGGCAGAGGGTCAACATTTTCTTTTACATCGAATCATTCTATAATCGCCAGCGTCGTCACTCAACGTTGGGCTATGTCAGCCCTGAAGCCTATGAAGCGACTTTCTACATCAATCAGTCTTTGTCCATAAACCCGGGAGAGGGCCAAAGTACCGACTTTGAATGCACATACAGTGCATGCCAACAACATTGAAGTATCAAATTGATGAACAAATTCATGTAGGAAACAGGTATAAATTTATCACTTAGCGTTTGTCATCTTTGGAGGTAAACATGAGTGGCGTTGTTTGCGCAATTCGGGGTGGAGCGTCCAGCCAGCCCACTATCAATCAAGCGATTAACACGGCGCTGGAGAAGAATCTGCCGGTCTATTTTTTATACGTCCTCAATCTGGATTTCTTGAATAAGGGCAGCCAATCCCGCACCCAAACTATCACCGAAGAAATGCAGGAATTGGGCGAGTTTATCCTGTTGGCAGCCCAATCACAAGCAGAACAGCAGGGTGTAACGGCTGCCGGCGTTATTCGAGAAGGAGATGTGGTTGGCGAAGAAATCATCGGATTGTGCCATGAATTGAAAGCCGACTATGTCATTCTCGGCCGTCCCAAGGCGGCGACGGAACAAAATGTCTTTACCCACGAGGAGATTGACCAATTCGGCCGTCACATTGAACTGGAAACCGAGGCTAAGGTGATTTATCCTATGGGAGATGGGCAATGAACGGCATTCGTCATGCGTCATCCGTCATCCGTCATTGGATTACCAGTTACCGTTTACCACTTCTGGCTCTGTGGCTGCTGCTTGTTTGGCCCTGGGCGCCGATGGATGAGGTACAGGCGCAGGATACGGGCGTCTCCCCTCTTCTCACGGGCCGCATACGCGACGCCCAGGAACAGCCCGTTTTTGATGCCCACATTACCGCCCTTTCGGGGGAAGAAATTTTAGCGGAGGGGGTTAGCCAGGAAGACGGCCGTTACACCCTCCTCCTCGTCGCCGGCGATCCCATCCCCGACCAGATCGCCATTCGGGTCGAAAGGCATCATTTTAGCGAAGCGGCCTACGAAATCAGAAGCCGCGACATCGAAAGCTTACGACGAAGTAACCTGCTCCACATTCCCATCATCACCCTGGAACGGCACATCACACCCGGCTTTTGGATCGCCACGCTCGTTTTTGTCGGCATGTTGGCCCTCATCGCCCTGGGTAAGCTGCACAACACCCTGGCCGCCCTGTTGGG
>JANTGY010000109.1 GCA_024762695.1 Anaerolineae bacterium | reverse complement strand
CCATTGAAAAATCGCTGGATGAGAAGATGCAAGAATTGGTTGATTCGGGCTTCATGACTTGGAGCGGCAAAAAAATAAAATCATCCAAACCGGTAGCGGTGAATAAGGGCGAAAAAACGGTAGCTGAGTTGGTATTAGAGGATCGGAGATGATTCTTTATTTGGATACCAGCGCTTTAGTTAAAAAGTATATTGTTGAAGCGGGTTCCGATGCTGTAAATGAGGCTGTTGGCGCGGCTGAATCAGTGGGGCTTTCGACAATTGCGCGAGCGGAGGCTGCCGCTGCATTTGCTAAAGCTGTGCGGATGGATAATGTGACGCATGAGGAAGGCCTGGCTGCTTTACAGTTGTTCCGCGCCGAATGGGCCTATATGGCGCACATACAAGTTACAGAAACAGTTGTAGCTCGCGCGGATTCAATAGCTTGGGAATATCAATTACGCGGATTTGACGCGGTTCATTTGGCGTCGGCCGTTTTGTGGCAAGAAACGCTGGGGGAGCCGGTAACGATGGCTGTGTTTGATCGCAAATTGTGGCAAGCGGCGGAACAGGTGGGGGTACGGCCGTTTCCAACCGGTTTGGAAGCTTTTTGATTTGGGGAGTCGATCCCTCAGCCAATTTTCAGAACGTCCTTTGGCATTCGGAATGCCGAAGGACGTTTTTCTCTCTCTGATGAAGATCGTTTTATTCCAGACATTGGGCTAATCCAATTCAAGCCCCAATTGGGTAGCGTATGCTTCCGCTTGCGCTTTCAGCGCTGCGCTGCGCTGCGGATCATCTTCCGCCGCAGCGTAAGCGGCCCA
Organism: Anaerolineae bacterium; assembly: GCA_024762695.1. Taxonomy (GTDB): domain Bacteria; phylum Chloroflexota; class Anaerolineae; order Promineifilales; family Promineifilaceae; genus JACKCC01. The sequence goes on along the minus strand of JANTGY010000109.1, from coordinate 10,390 downwards.
TGCCCATAATGTTAGCGTCTGTTCCCGTTTAGTGGCTGTTCCCCTAGATTCATCCCGGAGTACGCGCAAACTTTCGGTAAAGCAGGCTGGCGCATCATATGGCTGGCCTTCAATGCGTAACGGCCGTTCCCCCTCCGGTAGTTGATTGGCTATCTCGCCCCACAGCCGCCACAGCGCGCCCAACGCCTTAATTCGCCCATCGGGGGGAAGCTGTTGCTGCGACTCGCGAGCGGCAGCAATAGCTTCCGACGTTTTTCCTTGCCGTAAAAGCGCTTTGGCCAAAAAGCGATTTGCTTTCGACAATCCAACCCAATTGGCGACGCGGGCCATATCGCGCCCCAGATTCAAAACCGCTTGTAATTCTTCCTCAGCCGATTCGAAATCGCCCATTTCAATCAGCGCCCCGCCTAAATTGGTGCGATAAAACATTTCAGCATATTTATCGCCAATGGATCCCGTGATAGCCAATGCTTCACGGTAAAGAGGAATGGCCGCCATCGCATTGCCGCGCAGGCGAGCCAATTCGCCCAACTGATTCAAAGTCGCGCTAATTTCCGACTGTTGGTCTAATTCCCGGTAAATCCCCAGCGCGGCGATCAGATCGTGAGCCGCCTCATCATAGCGTTCCAGCCGCCGTAACAGCCGCCCCTTTTCCGCTCGAATTAAGGCGACAATCTCTTCATCCAGGTCGCGTAAGTCCAATTGATCGCCTAATTCATCGAGATATAAATTGGCGCGATTGTGACGGCCCGATTCCATGTAAATGCGGCATAGCAGGCTGAGACTGCGAGTCGTATCCCTCAGGTTGCGCTGACCATCGCTGATGGCCAATGCTCGATTGGCTGCGGACGCGGCCAACTCCGTATCGCCAAGATAAAGATGCGCTTCGCTTTTGCACAATAATGCCTGCGCCAATTCTTCATCGGCATTCACAAGCCAGGCTACCTGCTCTGATTGTGTGGCGCTTTCCAGCATGGCGGCAAAATCGGCCTGCCTCTGGTGGATACGGGCCAACCCATTCCAGGCATGGGATTGCGCCGCCAGGTCGCCGTCTATTTTGGCTGTGTAGCGCATCGTCATGTAAGTTTGGGCTGCTTCAACTAACCTGGCTTGCATATGGAGCAATTTGCCGAGCCGTTTTTGCAGGCGAAGCTGCCAGATGGTGTCATGGGACTGTTTGGACAGCAGGGAGAGCGCTTTGCCGTAGTATTCGATGGCCCCTTCTGGATTGGACATATCTTGGGCGCGCATGGCCGCCATTTCGTATAATTCGGCCGCTTTGGCCTGTTCTCCGGCCAATTCATAATGTTCGGCGATGAGGCGGGCATACTCGGCGATGCGTTCGCCGCTTTGGTCGGCCAGCCAATCGGCAGCTTGTTTATGGAAAATGGGCCGGTCGCGCAGCAGGACGCTTTCATACGTGACTTCGCGCAAAATAGCGTGTTTGAAGTAATAGGTTTGGATGCCAGTGAAGATGGAGGTGTGCCGCTTGAAGATCATCTCCCGTTTTTCCAGGGCTTGTAATGCGGCAATGGATTCGCTGGCGTGCAGCGGCTCACTGGCAAGCTGGTTCATGTGAATGACGGCGCTGTCCCAAAACATGCGGCCAATAACGGCCGCTCGTTGCAAGGTTGCCCGTTCCAGCGCCGATAAACGATCTAAACGCGCCTGGAGGACGCCGGTGAGGGTAGAAGGGACGCGGACATCGGAGAGGTGCATGGATTGAAGATGCCATTCCTCTTCCCCTGTCAAAATGAGACCGTCCTCGATGAAAACTTTGATGATTTCTTCGACATAGAACGGATTGCCCTCGGCTTTTTCGATGACTAAATCGAATAAATCAACGGGAATATGGGGGAGTTTGCGTAAAATGTCGGCGACAAGTTGGCGGCTTTGGCTTTCGCTGAGCGGTTTGAGATGTAAGATGATTTGGGGAACGGCCGTCTCCTCATCTCTTTCGGTTGGCTGACCCCACGTTGTGCGTTTCTCAAAGAGCGACGGCCGTGTCATGCAGCAAATAAGGAGCGGCGCATGACGGCAAATGCCGGTTAGTTGATCCAACGTTCTCAAGGAAGCGTCATCAGCCCAATGTACATCTTCCAAAATGATTAACGTTGCCGGCGCGCTGGCGGCAACTTGCGCAAAAATGTCGTAAAGATAGCCGATTGCCCGGTCGCGTATCTGTGGAGATTCGGTCGGGGCGACGGGATACTGTGTTCCAGAGGCTAAATCAAGACCGACGAGTTGGCCGATGGTTCTGGCGCGGACCGGCGCATCTTTAAGCGGCGCGGCGGCCAGTTGGCGTATGCCTTGCACTAATTTTTCCTCGACCAGCAATGAGGAATCGCTGTCCTGGATGTTAAATTGGGCGGCCAACAAGTTGCGGATAAGCGCGTAGGGCTGCCAGCTTGTTCGTTGGTCGGTTTGCCCTTTGAAGATGTGAACTTTTTGCGGTTGGGCCAGCGTCCAATCGTTGAATTCTTGGATTAGTCGGGATTTGCCTACGCCGGCTTCTCCGGCAATAGTGATGACCTGACCGGATCCGCGGGCGACGGCCGTTTTCAACCCATTTTGCAAAAACGCCATCTCCTTGTCCCTGCCCACCATTTGCGTCGTGACCCCTTCAACGCCTCGTCCGGTCAGGAAAGTGCGGCGCGGCTTTGCTCCCAAAACCAGGTAAACTTGCACCGGCTCGCTCTTGCCGCGAATCGTTACCGGCCCTAATGGTTCAGTTTCAAAAACGCCGCGCACCAACAAATAGGTGTCGTGCGAAATCAAAATACCGCCGGTGGGCGCCGTCCTTTCCAAACGGCTGGCTACATTCACCGCATCGCCAATGACGGTGTACTCGTCCCTCATGCCCACGCCGCCCAGCAGCACAGGGCCGGTATTGATGCCGATGCGCATCTGCAAAGCGGGAAAACCGCCATTTTCTGCCAATTCATCGCGCCGGGACGAATAATCGGCGCGGGCATTGAGTTCGCTTATAAAATCGCTAAGCGCCGCCCGCATAGACAGCGCGGCTCGTACCGCTCTTTCGGGATCATCTTCGCGCGTAATGGGCACGCCAAACAATCCCATAACCGCGTCGCCAATATGCTTGTCAATCGTGCCGCCCTGGATGGTGATGGTTTTGTCTAACTGCTGCCAGAGTAGATTCATGATGTCCAGCATGTTAGTGTCGGGGATGGCCTGGGCGACGTTGGTAAAGCCGGTAACGTTGGCAAACAAGATAGTGATTTGTTTGCGCTGCGCGGCACGCTGCGCAGGCGTTTGTTTAACATCCGCATCCAATGCCTCTATTTGCTTGTGCAAGGCGGCAACAGTGGTTTCCACCACGGCATCGCCCAGCAAGATACGTTGGCTGGAAATGGCGGCAATCGTTTGTTGGAGAAGGTCGCGTTTGCTCATAATGCGCTCAAGATGAAATTAGAGTCTACCTTGTGGTAACCCGCAGAAAGTTACTAGATGAAAAAGAAACCATTTCTCTGCGGTTTTTTCGAGTAATCGGCTGAAACTTGCTTTCTATGTCCCGAAAACCTCTTGCCGATTACAATCATAGTGTAAAGCGTTCCATTTTTGCGACTTCTTGGGTTAAACCTAACTGTGTGTAAATTTCCCGGGCTTTTTGCCACAGATTTTCACCTTTTTGGTGGTTGCCTTGGCGTAATTCATAAACGGCCCAGGCGAATATGGAGCGCGCCGTTTCTTGTTTGGCTCTATCGCCTAATTGGGCCAATTTTTGAACGCTTTGACTGAAGCTGGCTGCGATGTCGTAAGGTTGCCCGTTTATGTTGATGGGTAGTTCGGCGGGTGGCAGTTGGCTGCTAATGACGGCCAGTTCACGCCAGGCGATGGCGCAGGTTTGTTGTGCCAAAACGCCTTGCCTCAAGAATTCCTCGGCTTGGGCGTCTATGACCGCGTTGCGAATTTGCGCTAATGCTTTTCCAGGAGTTTGCTCGGCCAATAAAAGGCGGGCCATTTCTATTTTGACGATGACGCGGGGCAGCGGGGTCGAATCTTGTTCGGCTAACTGCCAGCCGCGCTCTAACCATAGGCGAGCGTGACGTAAATGTTTGTCTTGCGCTTCGGTTGTTTCTGTATTGACTAGCTGCGCCAGGTGCAGACGGCCTAAATCGGCGGCGGCCGTGATTTGGAATGGTGCGTTGCCGCTTTTTTCAGCCCATATGAGCGCTTGTTCTAGCTGATTTTCTGCCGTTGCAAAATCGTTTTTTACTTGGGAGGCTTGACTCATATCGCGCAAGCAGAGCATGGCTCCAAAGCCATCGTCTATGTTTCGGAAGAGGCGGAAGCTTTGCTCCCAGCGCTCTACGGCCGTATCGTAATCGTGTTGGGCGAAGGCGATGCGGCCTGAATTTCGCAGCATTAGCCCTTCCCACACGCGGTCGCCAATTTCGCGGAAGAGAGTTAGCGCTTTGTCGGCGGCTGATTGGGCTTGGTCGTATTGGCGTAAAATCCGGCCAATGACGGCGGTTAGGGCGTGGCTATAGGCTGTTTCGCGCTGCGCCGCTATTTTTGCGCTGATGGCTAAGGCTTGTTTGCCGCAGGTTAGGGCCTGACGCAAGTCGCCCAGGTAGGTGTAAGCCCATCCCTTGGCGGCCAGGGCGGCGGCTAAATCGGCGGGGGCGTTGTTGGCGCGGGCAATCTGTTCGGCATGTTCGGCCGTTGCCAGCGCGTCTTGATGCGCGCCCTGGAAGTTTTGGATGATGAAGAGATTGCGAAAGGCGCGACCGGCTGCGGCTGTGTCGCCTATTTCCAGGGCGACGGCGCGCATTGTTGCCAATACGGGTATGGCCTGGTTGAAGCGGGCTTGCTGGCGCAATGTTGCGCCCAATCCTTCGTTAAGCTGCAATTGTTGGGTAGTGTATGCGGCTGTGCTGGGAAGCAGGCGGAGGGCCTGGCGGTAATGCTGGATGGCTGTTTCGGGCAGGAATTTTTGGCGGGCATGGTCGGCGGCACGGCCGTGCCAGTTGGCGGCTTCCACATGGTTGCCAGCTTGTTCCATGTGGTTGGCAATGACGGTCAGCAGCGTAGGCGGCAGGGGCGTGTAATGGACATGGAGCCAGGCGGCAATTTGGGCGTGCGCGGTTTGCCGTTGGGTTTCTGGGAAGGCGGCGTAGGCGGCCTGGCGCAGCGGCGCATGGCGGAAGTTGTATTCGCGGCTGTTGGAGTCGGAAGCGGTGAGACGGGGTTTGATGAGACCTTGTTGTTCCAATTTGCGCAAAGCGGCGCGAATCTGGCGGTGGCTGATTGCTGAATCATTGGCTCGGATTAGGTCGGCAACGGCCGTGTCGCCGAACGGTTCGCCAATGACTGCGGCATGATGCAAGATAGTCTGTTCTAGCGGTTCTAATTGCTGTAACTGTTTTTCCAACAGCCAATCGAGCGTAAGTTGTCCGCGTAGTTCATTGAGCGGGCCTAGCTGCACGCGCCATTGTTTGGTTCCTTTAATGATGGCGCCGATTTGGCTTAGGGATTCAATTAATTCTGAGATGAGGAAAGGATTTCCGGCGGCGGCCTCAGCCAAGAGATCGATTAAGCGGAGGGGGGGGCGGGGTATATTTTGCAATTGGCTGGCGATGAGATGGCGGCTGTCGATGGGGCTAAGCGGCGATAGGTTGAGTTGGGTATGCGTTTGGGCCTGGGTGGAAAGATAGAGTTGGCAAGCGGGCCATTTGGTTAACAGGTTGGGACGAGATAGACAAATGATGAGTAACGGCCGTTTCGCGCAGGCTTGAGCCAGATAATCTACCAGAGCGATTGAACCTTCGTCGGCCGCGTCCATATTTTCTAGCAAGATGACGGCTGGCGCATTAACGGTAACGGCCGTAAAAAATTGGGCAATATCCTGAAACGCATATTCTCGAATTCGGTGCGGGCCATGTTTGAAATTTTTTAAATAAGCGCTGTCGGCAAAGTCAAAACCCAGCAAATGTCCCATAAAATGGGCGCGTTCACGCGCGTGAACATCATCATCCGACAAGATGCTGCAAATACCTTCTACCAGTTTGGCGCGAGCGACTTGCGGGCTGCTGCGTTGGTCAATGTCAAAGAAATTTTCAAATAGGCGGCGAATTGCCCCGTAGGGCGCATTGGTTGCGTTCTGTTCAGCTTCGCCCTTGAACAAGCGTACAGGAACTGGCTGTAGGGCCAGCAATTTCTCGAACTCCATGCGCAGCCGCGATTTGCCAATGCCGGCTTCGGCCATAACGGCGATGACCTGCACCGAACTGCTTTCAACAGCGGTTTCTAATCCATATTGCAGACGTTCAAGAACGTCGCTGCGGCCAATAAGCCGCGTTTTTTGGGACAGGATTTCACGATCTACGTCTTGGAAGATGAAGCGCTTAGCGTCATGAACAACATGAACGGGCATATGCCGGTTTACATCGTCCAACAGTAATGACGCGGCGGGTTTGGTCACAAAATCATGCTGAATATGGTCGAAGACGCTGTCGGAAACGAGAATGCCGCCGACGGGGGCCGCTTGCTCTAGTTGATTGGCAATGCTCACGGTGTCGCCAACGGCCGTGTACTGGACGCTGCTGCCTACTTTGCCAAAAATAACCGGGCCGGCATGAATGCCAATCCTCATGCGTAAATCAAGATTGGCGCGGGTCGATTTTGATGGAGAGGCATTCTCCCGACGCGCTCTTTCCTGGTAAAATAACTTCAATTCTAGCTGCATGTCCAACGCGGCTAAGGTCGCCCGTTCAGCGGCGTCGGCCAGATCGGACGAGACGGGGAATAACGCATTTACGCCATCGCCAATATGCTGGTCAATCTGGCCGCCCCAGGCGGTGATGACGCTGTCCAGCTTTTCCCATACCGCGTTGATCGTGTCGCGTACTTCTTCGGCGTCCATCAGCTCCGACATCGCTGTAAAACCAGATAGGTCGGCGGTCAGGACGATGGAATTTTGTTGAAAATCAAGCGGGATTTCGGCGGTGATGCTCAGCAATCTGTCGCGCAGCGCAGCCACGGCCGTATCTACCACATCCAATTCCAAGATGTCGCGGTGTGATTCTAAGACGGCAATAGCTTGTTCAAGCTCCTGGCGAGCGGTCACAATGTTCCTCTTTCGCTGAGCGATGTGTCAGCTTTTTAGCGTGTCGGCCAGCTTGTTGGTTGTATGGAAAGGCCGACTGACTAAAATGTTAAAATACTGACACGCCTTTACCCGGATTATATAATGAGACAGCGCGAATGCGTAGGGAGGCGTCTAGGCTTTTCGAGCTATCTCCTGACCAAAATCAAGCAGCGCGCGCACGCGATCATCGTTGGGGGCTTCGGCATAGACGCGCAAAACCGGTTCAGTCCCCGACGGCCGTATCAACAACCAGCTCCCATCGGCCAAATAATACTTCACCCCATCGGCCGTTTGAATATCTTCCACAACTACATCGGCGATTTGTTCCGGCGCGTCGTCTAATAACAATTTTACCATTTCTGGCTTAGCGACCGGACGATTAAGTTTCAAATCTGTCCGCGCATATTGGGCTGGGCCATATTCGGCCAATAAATCGGCTGTCAATTCATGCAGCGGCTTTCCCGCGTCAGCCATCACCTCTAGCAGCAGCAGCCCCATCAAAATGCCGTCGCCCTCTGGGATGTGCCCTTGAATGCTCATGCCGCCTGATTCTTCGCCGCCCATCACGACGCCGCCGGCCAAGATATGGTTGGCGATGTGGTTAAAGCCAACCGGCGTTTCGATGACGGGCAGGTCGTAGTTTTGCGCGATACGATCGATCATGCGCGTTGTGGAGACAGTGCGAACGATTTTGCCGCGCCAGCCCCGTTTTTCCAGCAGATAGCGTAAAACCAGCGCGAATATGCGATGGGGGTCTACAAAAGCGCCATTGGCATCAACGGCGCCGATGCGGTCGGCATCGCCGTCGGTGGCCAGGCCAACATCCCAATGCCCGGCCTGGATGGTTGAACTAAGCAAGCCCAGGTGCTTGGCGATGGGTTCAGGATGGATGCCGCCAAAGCCGGGGTTCATTTCGTGACGGATGTTGTGGATGTGGGTGCGTCCGCGGGCCAGGACTTCGCCAAAGATGCCGCGCCCGGCGCTGTACATGCCGTCGGCGACGACGCGCAGTTCACCGCTGGATATGCAATCGAGGTCAACCAGGGAGCTGATGTGTTCGTAGTAAGCCCAGGAGGGATCGAATTTATGTACAATGCCCTGATTAACGGCCGTTTCCAAATCCATCAATTGCGGTTCGCGGGCCTCAGCCAAATTACGGTCCAGAAGCTGCTCAACGCGCTTGTGTTGAGCGGGGCTGGCGCTGCCGCCATAGCTGGCCTTTAGTTTCACGCCATTGTAGCGGGGCGGATTGTGGCTGGCGGTAATCATGACGCCGGCCGTCGCTTTTTTATGGACAATGGCGTAGCTGATGGCCGGGGTGGGGGTATCGGCGCGGGCCAGCCAGGTCTCGATTTTGTTGGCCGCCATCACGCGGGCCACTTCAGCCGCATAACGGTCAGATAAAAAACGGGTGTCAAAGCCGATGATGACGCTGGGATCGGCGTTGTTCTCTTCATGGATATAGTCGGCAATGGCTTGACCGACCAGGCGCAGGTTATCAAAAGTAAAGGTTTCGCTGATAATGGCGCGCCAGCCATCGGTTCCAAATTTGATAGTCACAAGATCTCCTGAATGATATATGCGGCATGATGAATGATGAATGTTGTTCCGCCTTCATTATTCATCATGCCGCATTTTACATGGTTTTTGGGTAATTTAGAATGATGAGCAGATCGTTGACATTGGTTCCGGTAGAGCCAATGCAAATGTGATGACTCTCGCTCCCCATTTCTGTCTCTGCTTCTGTTTTTGTTCCCGCCTCTAATTGTTGGAAAAAGGCGTAGCTGTCATTGTTGTCCAAGTAGGCGGCAGGATTGAGATGACAGGCCGCGGCGAGAGATGTTGTTTCTCCGGTTGCGATTCCGCCGGCGGCGTCGGTGGGGCCGTCTTCGCCATCGGTAGCAAAGCTGAGGATGACTCGATTAGGCCAGCCTTCCAAAGCGAGGGCGGCGGCGAGGGCTAATTCCTGATTGCGTCCGCCGCGCCCTGTGCCGCGCAGGGTGACGGTGGTTTCGCCGCCCAGGATGAGACAGCGTCCGGCGGGCGCGTCTTTAGCCAGGGCGGCGGCGATTTTGCCGACTTCGCGGGCTTCGCCTTCCAGATGGGTTGTCAAAATTTGGGCGAGGAAGCCGAGTTGGGCGGCTTTGGTCAGGGCGGCGGCGGCGGCCTGGCCCACATCGCCGATGATGAGGTGTTGATTGCGCGGCGGCGCGGGGTTGGTTTCGGTATCGGGCGTTGTGTGCAGGGCTGCCGTGATTCGTTCCCAGACGGCCGTTTCCAAACGGCGTTCAATCTCATATCGGGTTAACACGGCCAGCGCGTCGGCGGGCGTTTCGTCGGTAAATACAGTGGGGCCGCTGCCGATGGCCGCCAGCGGATTGCCAATGACATCGCTGAGGATGAGACTGGCGCAGGCGGCCGGCGCCGCTGCGCGAGCCAGTCCGCCGCCTTTGACGCCATCTAATTGGCGGCGAACGCAGTTGAGTTCATGGATGGCGCAGCCTGAGGCGAGCAGGGCGTCGGTGAGCCGCTGCCAATCGTCCAGCGGAACTAGCGGCTGCGCTAATAAAGCCGAGGCGCCGCCTGAGATGAGGAATAGGACGATGTCGTTGGTCGTTGTTTGGGTTAGAAGGTCGCCTACGGCCGTTCCCGCGCGCACGCTTTCTTCGTTGGGGAGGGGATGGCCGGATTGAAAAAGTTGGAATGCTGAAGGATGAATGAGGGAGGGGGCGCTCTCGATTTCCTGCCCCCAATCTCTGTCTGTCTTTTTGGCGACCAGAATGGCGTTGGTTAAGGTATCGTCCAGAATTTCGGCGGCGGCGAGGGCCATGGGCACGGCTGCTTTGCCCACGCTGATGAGGAAAACCCGCCTATCGGCGTTTAATTCAAATGTTTCGTGACCGATGATTAGGGTGCGGCCGTTGCGTTTTAGATGCCGTTTGACGGCCGTTGCCGGATTGACGGCAGCCACAGCCGCATCAATTAACTGCGCTGCATGGGTTGGATAATCTTGGAATTGCGGTAAAGATGTCATATGCGATGTTAGACAGTTGTGTTACTGGCTCTTGTGAAAATGGGACACGGATTAACACGGATTAACACGGATGAACACAGATAAGAGATGTGTCCCGTTTTCGTTTATTTGATGGCGCCGCGCAGCGGCGTGGCGTCTCCTCGTATATTATGTTCGTAGTAAGGTACGTAGTCGCGCTGTTCAGCGACGGAGTACCGTTGGATGACGCCACTCCGAAGACTACGTGGCTAACTACGAGCAGCTAA
>JANTGY010000108.1 GCA_024762695.1 Anaerolineae bacterium | reverse complement strand
CGCACCAAGTTTTTGTTGGAGTTCATTTCCAACACGCCGTTACGGGCGCGTATTATCGCTGAAACTACGAAGATTGAAGCGTATCACAGCTTTCTGGGTAAATCCACATATCCCCCCAAAAAGGTATAGTTCAGTCGATTTCAGTCGAGTAGGCTTATGCTGAGGCAACCTGTTATTTTAACAATTTTTGGTCGTCGGTACTCGAGAGAGATTTTTGGAATATACCTTTTTGGGGGGGCATGCAAAAATACCCTAGTTCCCCTAACGGCTCGTTTTTGGCCGACCAGCGACGGCGAAGGACGGTGTCTGTTTGTACCTCGCGCACGAAGAAAATATCGGCGACGGGCACGAACGTATCGCTGCCGCTGTAATTTTTGATGGTGACGTAGAGAAGTAGGTAATTGTCTGTTTCTGGGCTGGTGGCGCTGGGGAGCAGTTCATAATCTGTCAGGCGTATGACGACGCTGTCGGGATAGCCGATGTAAATATCCTGGTTCAAATAGAACGTTCCGACGCGATAGTAGGGCGTTGCCGGCGGTATCGGCGTTGTGAAGCCAATCATGGGCAGTTCCGGCGTTGTTGTGACTGGCGGCGGCGGTGTGGTTGTGATAGTGATGGGTGTTGTTGTGACCCAATATGGCGTAGCTGCGAAGCCAATGGGAGTGGCCGTTGGCGGCGGCAGGATGGGCGTCGCCGTGACCGTCGTCCATTCTGGCGTGGTGGTAATGAGAGCTGGGACGGGCGTGTCGGCATAGACGGGCGTCGTCCAGCCCAAAAAGCGGGTGACGGTGGGGACGGCTGTTTCGGTGACGGCCGCCCAGTACGCTTTGCCGGATAAGGGATTGAGGTTTTCAATTGCATCGGCGACGGCGCAAGCCAAACTGCCGACGACCAGGAGACCCAGCCAGAGGAGAGCGGTTGCGAAACGTTTGCTCACGGTATCCCTCCGAAGGCTACGGGAAAATATTGTTGCAGGCGGACTGACAGATAATGGGTAGACCAAACATCGTTGACAGCCGGATTGGCCGAATCATTGACGGCCCTGGCTGTGGTAGCGATGGTTTCGGGGACGTGGCCGCGTACAATTGCCTGATACGTAAATGTGCGCTGGTACTCATTTTCCGGGTGGAAAAGCGTGGGGCGCAGGTGGAGAACGGTGTCCGGCGACGGCGGGTAGCCGATGGGCGGCTGGGCCTGGCCGCAGCAGGGGGCGTAGGCATAGGTCAGACCGCGTTCGCCCAGCGTATCTGCGACGCCAATGACGTAGCCGTCAGCGATGGTTTGGTCGGGATGAGCGATATTATCGTAGATGAAATAGGCGTGTCCGCTCAGGTCGCTGACGGCGGCGTTGTCCAATGCCAGAGCGATGGCGAAGCGGGCGGTGTTGTCCGGATTGCCGGCTTGAGGCGCGTCGTGCCATTGGATGTAAAAGACGGGGACATCCAACAGACCGGCGACGATGGCGGCGTGCCAACGGCCGTGCAGTGATATATCGGTATCGCGCCAGAGCGCGGCTAATAAGCTGCCGGGCGCGTTCGCATCGGGCAGCCATTGGGGAAGGATGGGGCCGTAGTCGTCGGCCAGGATGAGACCGTTGGCGGAGACGGCCAGTTCCGTCAGCGGTTGACCGTACAAGTTGAACGTATAGCCGTTGACGCCCAAGTTGAAGGCGATGGTTGTTCCGTGACAGTCGGGGAGGCTGTCGCATAAATTGGGGACGCCAAATGTTTCTAGATCGAGATAAGGGATGGCGTCGTCGCTTTCTTCCAGAACATATTCCAGATAGCCGGGAGGCAGCGAGCCGCTCCAATGGAGTTGGCGGGTAGTGTTGTCGTAACTTAATTCCTGGAGCGATTCGGGTACAATTTCTAGCGTGTCGGGGATGGTTTCGGTCAACTCGTATTGGCGTTCCTCCATTTCGTAGTTGGCGAGCATGATCTGATATTGAACGGTTGCGTCGGGCGCAGCATATTGCTGACCTTCATTGCGGATGATGGCATAGGGGTTGGTTGGGTCGCTGCCGCCGTCCATGATTGTTGACGAAGATGGATGAGAGGGGGTGGTAACGGCCGTTTCCAGATGAATAACAGGGATGTTGACAATGCAGTGTTGTCCATCAGGGCAGCTATCAGACTGTTGGGATGACTGCGCGCGCGTGGACGAATTGGCGAAGATGAAGCCCAGTAACAAAAGTGGGAAGGCAATGTAGAGTCCTGTTTTTTTCATCGTTTTTCTCCTGCCATCATTCCGATAGGGAAACGAGAGCGGCGTAAATGTCCTTGTTTTCATAATCCGCTTGCAGCGCGTCCCAAACCAGCGTGACGGCGTTGTCGCCGGGTGTCTGGGCGACATGAAGGCCGATGGTGGGTTGGATAGCGTTGCGGCTGAAGAGGGGTTGCCTGTCGCTGCATGAGTCGCCGCCGATGTCGCATTGGACGACATAGGGACGGCCGTAGCGCAGGAAGTCGGTATTGGCGGGCGGGTCGCCGCTTTCATAAACATAGAAAAAAGTGACGGTGTCTGGGTCGGTGTCGGTGTTAATCGCCGGGAAAATGGAAGGGCCGATGGCTCCGGTGATACCAGCGGTGGGGTCTTCATTGGTGATGATTTCCGTCTTTTCAGACCAGGTAACGCCCCGGTCGGCCGACCAGGCAGCGTAGACCGTGTACAAGTCGCGTGGGACGGCGGCGCTGTCAATACCGCTGGCATAGAAATCGTCAAAGAAAGGCGTCCAGCCGCTGGGGATGTTGTCGAGGGTTCCCTGAGTCTCAAATCCCTCTTCAAAACTGGGATTGAGGATGCCCCCTCCCCCACTGATTTGAATATCGTCCCAGATGGCGACGGCCGTAGCGCCGGCGACATCTTGCGTGGCGCGTAAGAAGATGGTGACTGATCCGTCGGCAGTAGCGGATACCGTGAGTTGGGTAAAATCTGTCGGATTGACGACGGATTCCGACCAGATGACACTGTCGCTGTCGGGATCGGAGCCGCCAGTTGGGTCTACGCCTAGCCGCAGTTGGAGATTTGACCCATCATCAGCGAGGGCTTTAGCTTGGGCGGCGATGGTTATGTTGCCATTGACGGATATGGTTTGCCTGAGGCCGGCATCATACGGATTGTTATTGCCGTGCCAGCGCGTGGCATTGAGACCGGCGTAAATCTGGTCAGGATTGGCTAACTGTTCTGGAGCGAGTGGGTTAACGATTTCATAGATGGGCATCAGGGCGTCTATTTCGTTAGCAGGGATGCCGGGGGTGCGTTCAACCCAGGAGAGGTAATACCAATAGGGATCTTCGCCGTGATAATCGTAGTCTTCGTAGTTGACAACGTAGGGTGGCTTATAGAAAGTGATATTGACGTCGCCAACTAGTTCGCCGGTAATGGGCCAGTCGCCGCGCTGCGTCCATTGGTAGACAGGGACCAGATTGAAGACGAATTGGTGAGCGCTGATTTGATTATCGGCCGCGAGCGCCAGCAGGAATGTGTCGCCAGTAGAGATGAGGTTGTAATTGGCGCTGTAGGGTATGGAAAGCGGCAGCCAGTTGTCCGGCCCCCAATACATGAGATGAGTCAAATTGGTAAACTGGTTGTGGATGACATGGCTGTAGCTGCTTAAGTCAATGGCTACGGTTGGGTTATCCCCGTAAGCGACAAAGGCGGCCGCAACATCGGCCGGATGTTCGTCGGCATCGGCGGTGCGGGCGTAAATAGCGCCATCCTGTTCGTAGACCAGATGGAGGCGACTAACATCGCTGATGGCTAAGTGGGGAGTACGGCCGTTGTCTACTTGTTTTACCTCGAAAGTCGATCCGCCCCGGCTGATACCGACATAAATTGTTTCTTCGGCCGTCCAGGCAACGGCCGTCATATGTTGGTTGCTGGCTGCGGATTCGAGATGAGCGTCAGTGATATCCAATGTCACATTCTTGACGTCGCCGACAGTGAGAGCGCGATTGTGCGGCGTTTCTTCATCGGTGACAATGGCTTGACCGCAGTCATCGTGTTCGTAAACGTAGTCGGCCGGATTCTCAAGGGCTAAGTTGGGATCCGCGCGCGATTCTTTGGTCGGTAACAGGAGAATACCTTGTGTGGAGGGATCGCAAAGCTCTGCCGGAATGGTATTTGGTGCACAAGCGACCAAAAACAAAAGAATACTGAAAATAAAAATTAGGGATCGCAGATTCAGGAATTCCATCTTTGATATCTTCATGTTGAAAAAGAACGGCAGGCAGCGGCAAACGACCGTTGATTCTTGGTATCTTTTCAACTGGAATTAAGTTTGGTTTGAATATGAAAATGGGGCTTGAACTGCGTTATAATAGAGGCAGGTCTACCCCTGATGCATGGGATTAGACTGATTTAACGGCAAGGGGCTGGTAGCGCAGCCCCTTGTCGCATTTCATGACCTGGTTTTTATCAGGTGCTCTCGGCTTATTTTGCAGTTGGTTGTGAGAACTGTTCATACCTCCATTGTAGTGAGAAAAAGCTGGCTGCCAACACGACAATTATCACGTATCCAAACAGTACGGGCGTACTATTTAACCTGATGTAGACAGTACAGGCGTATTAGTATTCCTATCATAACTTCTCTGCCCACAACTTCTACGAGTATTCTGTTGTGTTCATTTATTGGGAATGTCTAATTTGATTGTCTTACCAGTGGTAACATCTATTTCAACGTCAAATTTGAGAATATGGCAAAGGGCTGTATCCATTTATCCAATGCCATCATTCTGTTTTACTATCGGCCGTTTCCCCGTAGCAGTCTGAATCAATTCTAAATTTGCATCAAGCTCATGCCAGCCAAAATGTACACTAGACATGACTCGCTCAAAAGAATTGACCGCTGGCGTTTTATAATCTTAAACTTGGCCACATCACTTTCATGACCCCAAGTATCGTCCTTCCCCGAAAAAGTAAATCTGACTTAACTCAGTGACCACTTTTTCGGGGGAGGCTCCTTCATCTTTTAACTTGCGCTTCCATTTGTTTAGCAGCCCATGTGTGATACCGAGTTCTCTCTCAATTTCTCTGACGCTCTTGCCGGTGGTTTCCCACAAGCGCACTGCTTCTTGTTTGAATTCTGCTGGATAAGTTCGTTTTTTGGTTGTCATTTTTCCTCCGAAAAAGTGTACTATGTCTTTTCTCTATGTCCACTTTTTCGGTGCTGTTGCCAAATTCAAAGCTGGATAAATGAACTGGTATACTGGGCAGAAACGGAGGTAACCGATGTCCCTCAAGCCAGATAACGTGTGTCAGATTCCGGAATTAACCAGCAGGGTGGCAAACGCTGCCTTTCCCAAAGGGGATAACATTTATATGAAGATGCGTGATGAATGCGGGGTCATTTACGCTGACGAAGCATTTGCCGATTTATTTGCAGCACGGGGCAAGCCGGCTGAAGCGCCAAGCAGATTAGCGTTAGTGACGCTCATGCAATATGCAGAAAGAATGACAGACCGAGAAGCAGCGGATGCCGTTCGTGGTCGTATTGATTGGAAGTATGCATTAGGACTTGACTTAGAGGATGCCGGATTTCATTATTCTGTTTTGAGTAAATTCCGCAGTCGTCTGTTAGCAGATAGCGCAGAAGAGAGGTTGTTGAACCTGATGTTGACGGCGCTACAAGAGAAAGACCTACTCAAAGCAGCGGGCAAGCAAAGAACAGATTCAACCCATATTCTGGGGGCAATCCGCACGCTCAATCGATTGGAACTGGTTGGGGAAACGCTGCGCCAGGCTTTGAACAATTTAGCCATGGTTGTACCTGATTGGTTACAAAGCTGGGTGCCGGTTGAATGGTTTGAGGTCTATGGTGAACCGATAAATGGCTATCGTTTACCCAAAGAACCGACAGAACAAACACAATTGGCGTTAGCGATTGGCCGGGATGGCATCCGCCTGCTGTGGGCCATTCATCAAACGCCTGAGTACGAGTGGCTGCATCAGGTACCGGCCGTGCAAATAGTACGTCAGGTGTGGTTGCAGCAGTATAGCTACGATGAAAATAGCGCTTTACGTTGGCGAACAAACAAGGAAACGCCACCAGCGACAATTCGCATCGTTTCCCCATACGATACTGAGGCACGCCAGGGCAAAAAGAGAGAGACAAAATGGCTGGGATATAAGGTTCATCTGACAGAAACATGTGACCCCGACGCCCCCAAGCTCATTACCAATGTGGAGACACGCATCGCTTGTCAACAAGATGCTAAGGCGACGGCAGACATTCACCAATCATTAGCGGCAAAAAATCTATTGCCCCAGCAACATATCGTTGACACAGCCTATGTCAGCGGCCCACAATTGGTATCCAGTCAGAACAGCTATGGCATTGATCTGTTGGGACCGGTCTTGCCCGACACCAGTTGGCAGGCTCAAGAGCCAGATGCCTATGATTTAACCCGTTTTCAGATCGACTGGGAACAGGAAAAAGCACTTTGTCCCCAAGGGTATGCTAGCAAATCTTGGAAGCCAACCAAAGATAGACACAGACAACCGATTATCAGCATCCGCTTCAGTTTGAAAAACTGTAATGGTTGTCCTGATAGAGCTTTATGCACGACCAGCACGAAACAAGGGCGGCATCTAACCGTGCGACCTCAGGCTGAACACGAGGCTATCCAGACCCGTCGACAGTATCAGGTAACGGATGAATTTCGGGAAGCTTATGCGATCAGGGCTGGTGTCGAAGGCGTCGTGTCGCAGGCAGCCTATGCGCTTAACGGCCGTCGTACTCGTTATCGCGGTCTGGCAAAAACGCATTTACAGAATCTCATTACGTCTGCCGCTATCAATTTACGGCGAGGGGCAAACTGGCTACTCGGTATTGAAACAGCTACGACACCAGTCACACGATTTGCTGCACTGGCGCCAAGCTAATTATTTTGGCAACAGCACCTTTTTCGGGGGAGGGTCACGGTGTCGTCTACTGCAGCAAACGCTTGTCTATTAGGGTATTTCACCAATCCCTTTGATTCTAAATGAACCAGGTCAATAACCTGCCCAGAGTCTATAGCGCGGAAAGTGCTATCATCAAGCTGCTCTACTAACGAACTCAAATAATAAGTTCTGCCACCACGAGCAGCCATCACTGGCCTGAAGACGGTTTTATAACCAGCATCTGCCAAAATACGTGAATTTGCTCGGATGAACAAATCACCAGGTAAATGATTGGCGTAAGCAGAAAGGAACATGCCACTGCCAGCGCTAATAGCATTTGATCCAGAAGCTAACGCAAACGACGTCAGATTATTATTAGTGTTTACTGCTTCGTATACCCCCGGCTGGCCCAGCGGCGTTGCCGTATACCGGTTGAGCGCCTGGGGCAGGGTGGGCGGACCGCCCATGGGGTTCGGCTGCAACGGTCGGCCCAGCGCGGGGTCATAGTACCTGCCCCCGCCCAAATGCACTAGCCCCGTCGCTGCATCGGGCGTGTCCGGTAGCGTGCCGGTTAGCGTTAGGGGGAGCGTGTTGGTTAACACTGTGCCATAGCCGTCGTATAACATGCGGCCTACTTCATCCCCATTCACATCCACCATCACCAGCGATGTGCCGGTGGGGTCATTTACATGATAATACAGTGAATCGTCATCCAGGCGGGTGGCTATTTGCTGCCCGCCGGCAAAGTAGCGCTTCACCGCATCGAGACGGCTATAGAACACATCCTGGTACCACGCTTCGCCTCCCGCAGTTAGATGCAACGCCATAGCCTAAAATGTGATATGCGGCCGTCCCTTCCCGGCCGCAATCTGGTATGCCGACCGTGCACCTTGCTATGAGTGATGTACCAGAGGAAACATTGCCGTAAGAAATAAGCGGCTACTCCAGTCCATGTTCACGCCGTACATCGGCCACCCAAGTTTCCAAATCTTTTTGTGTTTTGATCTTATTCTGCCACATATCAAGTCCCATCTTGTTAGCATCCTGTACGAGAATTGACATCATTGTGCTATGGTTACGTTCCAACCACTTAAGCCACTTCGGTTTTAGAAAAGATGGCCGTACAATACTAAAGATAACTCCCATTACTCCAATGCCTAGCGCAATTTCAACGATAAAGAAAGTCTCTGCAACTTTAGGATTGATTAATGTTGACAAGGTTAGGAGCAAAAATGCTATTCCCCATGGTATTTCTGCATAAACACCACCTGCCCTTGAATGTCTGGCAAAATACCAGCCCTTACTATTTCCCAATAAGAGCCAAGTTCCGTGCAATAAAGGGATAATACCCATAACAAACAAGATCGTTGTTCCCATAGCTTTTGTCCTTATGGAATCAATGGAGCGAGGTTTCGTGTTGGATGAAATCCAGGGATCATTTCAAACACATACGGTTGCGCAATAGACCAAGCAATACCTCCGCCAGTGCCTGCTAAAATCACACAACCAATACCGCCTGTTGTGCCACAAAACGCAGCGCTGAATACAAATGCTGTAATAGTTCCTCCAAGACCAGAAGCTGTTGAACGTAAAGCAACTTGTTTGGGGGTTAAGTAGGGGTTTTGTGAATCCGATACATATTGAAATGCAAAACCAATTCCAAAATCTAGCGCAGCACCAATACCAGTACGAATGAAGTTTAAGTTAACGGCCTCGTCCAACTGACCATATATTGGCAGCTTTGAATAATCACCTTCTAGACCGCCGTGAATTTGTGCGAAAGAACCATCTGGAAGGGATTGCGTTAGCTCATTAGCGAAAGCTTTCGCTTTAACGCCTATTTGTAAATACTCGTCCGCCTCCACGCGAATCCTTGTTTTGTAGAACCTGGCTCCATTCAAATCGCTACTAAGCCGACCAGGAAATTCATGTAAGGCATCCGGTAAATTCTGTGTTAATGTTTGGTAACTACCTCTAACAGTAATATTTCGAACAGCACTATAAGTATGTCCTATAGTAGCTGGCATTTTACGAGCCAACTCAACAGTTGTATTCTTCGCAAACCCAATAGCATGAGGTGTCCAGTTAAAAACATTGTCTTGCACCGCCTCATACACCCCCGGCTGGCCTAGCGGTGTAGCCGCATACCTATTCAACGCTTGTGGCACAGTGGGCGGGCCGCCAGCGGGGTTGGGTTGCAGCGGTCTACCTAGCGCTGGGTCGTACCACCTGCCGCCACCCAAATGCACCAATCCCGTCGCCGCATCCGGTGTGGCGGGTAAAGCGCCGGTTAGGGTTAGGGGCATAGTGCTGGTTAAAACGCCGCCAAAACCATCATACAACATCCGGCCGACTTCATCCCCATTCACCTCGGTCATGATGAGAGATGTACCAGTTGGATCGTTCACATGATAGTAAAGTGTGCCATCATCGAGTCGGGTGGCAATTTGCTGTCCGCCGGCGAAGTACTTTTTGATGCCAGGAGCATCTTCACCAAAAGCGCCAAAAATAAAAGTTTGCGGAGTGCCGCCAGTTGGATCACTGCTGTCCTGCGCCAAAGAGTAAGTCTTTGCCCCCACAGCATCTAACAAAGCTAATGCTTCGGCTTCATTATCCGCCGCGCCATAATAGAGATTAAAGCGGTAAACTTCACCTGGGGCTAGAGACCCTAAACTAAAATCAAACAACGCACCCAAAAGATGGTCGGGATCAAACGTGTTGTCAATAAAATCGCCGGTTAAATTCACAAAAGTTTGCCCAGCTAATGGATCTGCTGAAGCATCATGTCCGTCATCACTGGTGAATAACACTTCGTCTGTTGTTGCGCTCCCTTGTATAGTTATAAACGCATCGCGCCAATCAATAACTCGTCGATAACGCAGATCTTCAATAGCAACAAGGCCTATGTTTTTAATGGAAACCGATATTTCATACAGATTAGGTGCAGATGATGGATGATAATCATGGGTAACTTCAAAAGTTGTCCCTATTTGCACTACAGATACAGCAGTCGATGCTGTAGTTGTTAGAATAGACGGCAGGCCGTCTTCAGAAGTGCCGGATATTTCTGTAATAGCGTCGGCGACTCCCCAATCTTCACTCCGATGTTCATACCCTAACCCATCCGTATTAGTTGGTAAATACAACAAACCGCCCTGTGCATGTGTGATGTCACCAGACTCATTAATGTCTAACTCAAGAGTACCATTACTAATCTTTACTGAAGCTTCTGGGCTTAGGATGCCAGACGATTCTCCATAATTATGTCCTTTCAATTCCAAAGAGTAATGGTCTCCTGCCAGGAGAATGCTTTTACTTCCAGTATCTTGCATAATCAGCTGCCCATCACCATCATAAGCGAAATAGGAAGTGTTTGTTATTGTATTCGTGTTGCTAAACACTCTCGTCAACTGGTTCTCCGCATCATACGTGTAGCTAATGACTGTCCCACTACTTAATGTCCGGCTTGTCATGTTACCATTGGCATCATATTCATAGCTGGTTCCTGCAGAATCCTCCCCAGGCAGATGCGGCCTGTCGGGGAGATTATACGTCAATGTCAAGCCATTTCGGAAGGTGATATTTCCCAAATCATCATAGCCATACGCTTGCTCAAACAACTCATGACCTGAATCTATCGCCCCCAACCGGTTCAAGCTATCATACGTCGGATTCAACCATATTGAATCCCCCTGACTATTATCTTGCCACCAATCCAGATGTCCCACATTATCAAAATAAAGCGTCAGGTCTTGTAGTTGTTCCAAACCAAGATTAACGGCCGCAACCATCGCTGACCGGAATGTATTCGGATCATACCCAATCGTCTGCGTTATTACGCCGCCTAATCCCCAGGTCGTCGGTTGCCCCAATGGATTGTAGGTCGCTTTGGCAAGATATACATCCTGCCCCGCTACGCCAACAATCTGGCCCGCTGTATTATGCGTATACGTAACAACTTCGCCATCAGGATAGGTCATTATTTGCAAGCGGCCATATTCATCATAGCTATAGCCAGTTATGAACGTATATCCGTCAATCGTTTTTGCCTCGGCCAATAATCGCCCAAGTGTATCATGTTCCCAGTGCGTGTGGCCGGAACCATCCCACATATCGGTACGTAAGCCATCATCATAAGCATAACGAACTGGGTCGGTGTCTGCAACGGCGGTATCGGTGGGAATAGTATAGGTCTTGGTAACGACCTGCCCTAATTCATCATATCCTAACGTAGTTGTAATGCCTCGCGCATCCGTTTGCGTGGATAAATTACCTCGTTCATCATACGTATACGCCCACTGTCCCATATCTGGGTCATCCAGAGCTGTCTTTC
>JANTGY010000107.1 GCA_024762695.1 Anaerolineae bacterium | reverse complement strand
CGGCGGTCTCGTTTGCCGCCTGGGGGCGTTATGCGGAGACCATCACAGCCAATCACCAACTTGCCAATTCTTTGGGCGAAGGCTCGCCGTTGGCGCGTTTGTATGAGCTGAACGGCCGTGTTTTGCTGCTGGGCGTGGGATATGGCAACAACACCGCTTTCCATTTGGCTGAGTACCGGGCGGGCAAGGCTAAATTGGAGAAACAGGGCGGGCCGATTATGCGCGACGGCCGTCGCCTGTGGGCCGTTTACGATGATATTGACCTGGACGACGAGCCTTTCCCCGCCATCGGCGTGGCTTTTGAGAAGACGGGCGCGGTCACGACAGGCCGGGTTGGGTCGGCGGCGTGTCGGTTGTTTGGGGTGAGAACGGCCGTTGACTTCGCTGCCAATTGGCTCCGTAATCAGTAGACCATTTTGTGATGGGGCGTTACAATCGCCCGAAATTACCTGCAATCTGCAAACTTGCAGACTCGCAAACTTGCAAACTTGCAAACTTGCAAACTTTAACGCCTATGTTTAACAAAATTCTTGTCGCTAACCGGGGCGAAATCGCCCGCCGTATTATTTTGGCCTGCCGCGAATTGGGCGTGCGGGCCGTTGCCGTGTACTCGGAAGCTGACCAGGGCGCGCCCTGGTCGCGGCTGGCCGATGAAAGCTACCCGCTGCCCGGCGTGACCGCCGCCGAATCGTATCTGAATCAGGCGGCCATTTTTGAAATTGCCCGCACCAGCGGCGTGGACGCCATCCATCCCGGCTATGGCTTTTTAAGCGAGAACGCCCATTTTGCCCAGGCTTGCGCCGACAATGGGTTTGTTTTCAT
This sequence comes from Anaerolineae bacterium, assembly GCA_024762695.1. GTDB lineage: Bacteria > Chloroflexota > Anaerolineae > Promineifilales > Promineifilaceae > JACKCC01. The sequence goes on along the minus strand of JANTGY010000107.1, from coordinate 10,418 downwards.
CGGCCCCAGCCCGGAGGCGATGGAATTGATGGGCAGCAAAGCGTCGGCGCGGGAAGTGGCGCAGCGGGCGGGCGTTCCCGTTGTGCCCGGCGTGGACGGAGCAGGCCACAGCGACGCCGATTTGATGGCGGCGGCGGGGCAAATCGGCTATCCGGTTCTCATCAAAGCCAGCGCCGGCGGCGGCGGCAAGGGGATGCGTGTGGTTTGGTCGGCAGAGGCGTTGGACGGCGCTTTGCAAGCGGCGCGGAAAGAGGCGCGTAACTCGTTTGGCGACGACCATATTTTGTTGGAGAAGTTTTTTACCGAGATTCATCATGTGGAAATTCAGGTGTTGGCCGACCAACACGGCCGTATCCTGCACCTATTTGAACGCGAATGTTCGATCCAGCGCCGCCACCAAAAAATCATCGAGGAAAGCCCGGCTCCCGTTATTCAAAATGATGATTTGCGATTGCGGATGGCGGAAGCGGCCGTTTCGCTGACGCGCACAGCCAATTATGTGAATGCGGGAACGGTGGAGTTTATTGTTGACGAGGCGGGGGATTTCTACTTTCTGGAGATGAATACGCGGCTGCAAGTGGAGCATCCGATTACGGAATTGGTGGCGGGGCTGGATTTGGCGGTGTGGCAAATTCGCATAGCCAGTGGAGAGCGGCTGCCATTTGACCAAAGCGCGATTCGGCAGCGCGGCCACGCGATTGAATGCCGCATTTATGCCGAGGACCCGGCGAATCAATTTTTGCCGTCCATTGGGGAGATTAGCTTTTATCAACCGCCGTTTGGCCCTGGGGTGCGGGTAGATGACGGGATTGAAACGGGCACGCAGGTTAGCCCGTATTATGATCCGATGTTGGCGAAGGTGATTGCCTGGGGGGCTACGCGGGGCGAGGCGATTGCCAAGATGACGCGGGCGCTGCGCGATACGATTGTGCTGGGGGTGACGACGAATATCTCTTATTTGTTGGCAATTTTGCAGGAACAGGCGTTTTTGGACGGCCGTACCAACACCAATTATTTGGATGAGCATTTTGCCGATTGGCAGCCGGCAGTTAGTGTGAGCGAAAGCGACTGGCTGGCGATTGCCGCTTTAGAGACGCTGCGGGGCGGGGGGAAACGGTTAGCCGGGACGGCCGTAACCGTTGATGAGACTCAACCTGATCCCTGGAACGAGCTTACCGCCTGGCGCAATGTGAACTTGGTTTAACGGTTAAGTCGAGGGAAATAAATCATTGTTGCGAATTTGAGCGCGCTTGCCTATCTCACACAAGCCGATGTTTTGCCCTTTGAAGTTAAGCCGGAACGGATAAATGGCCTGGCCTTTCCTAACCGCATAATCGGCTACGCTTTCCAGCCAGGAGACGCCAATGGGGGGGAAGAACGGCTCGTCAATCACACAGCAGGGAAACAAGACAAAACCGCAGCCGTATTCGGCGGCGGCGTCAATGATCTTGGCCATGGAGCCATGCGCGTGCATCCCGATTAGGAGATCGAAGCGCTGTCCCATTTGGCTGTCGAACGGTTTGGTGATGTGGCGAACGCGGGCTGTTGCGGGGATGCGTACTCGTCGGTTAAGGGTAATGTCTTTGTATTTATCGGGTAGGGATTGATAGGTGGGGTCGATGACGGCCGTTTCCCAGCCGCTCTCTTGTAACAAATAAGCCAGCAATCCTTTGCCACCGCCAATGTCGGCTGCACGGCAAGGCTCGAAATGTTCTACCAGCCAGCGATGCAGCAATTGGAAGCGAAACTTCTTCATTTTTCGCAGTTCGCCCCCGCTTGACGGAGGTAAGTCCAGCGGATGGGGGAAAGCCAGCGGCGGCGTGGTCGGATGCTGTAAAGAACCCCTCGCTATTTGCTGGAGTCTCTCGAACCATTCTTGCCCATATTCTTTGTTTCTATGCTTCGTCATTAAACCTCATGTTTGCCTTACTTTGCGCGTAAGACTTTGCCTGTTTAAGTCGTCTATTTCAGGTAAACCGCAGGCCGTATTTTGACAAAACAATACCATTCCTATGCGGTTTCCTCAGGGAAACCGGGAAAATCACTGGTCTCTTGAGGCAAGGAAATTTGGGTCTTTCGGATTTCATGGAGTTTGTCGTAATCCGTGATACGTAATGCGTAACGCGCCTCTGGTTACGCATCACGGATTACGCATGACGCTAAGATTACCCCATGAATTCCCAAAGAACCGGAAATTTCCCGTTTTCACCTAAGACAAGGAGTAGATACTATGAGCCAATTACAAGAATTGCGCCAACAAATTGATGATTTTATGAGCCATCACCCTCAATCTCCCTTAACACGGGATCAGCAGAAAGCGTTTGAGGGTTTGGATTATTACGATGAAAACCCGGATTTAGCGTTTGTTGTTCATGTAGAGCGCTTTCCCGCCTCTGAGCCGTTGATTGTGATGGAGACGAGTACGGGAGATAGACGGCCGTATCGCCGTTGGGGCCGTTTTTCGGTGGTAGTGGATGGGGAAGCGGGCCAGCTAACTATTTACAGCGACCCCCATGGGGATGATTTCTTCTTGCCCTTCCGCGACGCCACCAGCGGGAAGGAAACCTACGGCGCAGGGCGGTACATGGATAACCATCGGCCCGGTTTGCGCCAAATAACCGACAACCAGATTGAGATTGATTTCAATTTCGTTTACAATCCTTATTGTGCATACAATGAGCGCTTTAGCTGCCCGCTGCCGCCTGTTGAAAATTGGCTAAAGATACCGATCCGGGCCGGGGAGAAGAAGTTTAAGTAATCAAAATATGGGGAGAAGTGTGGCGCGTTATAGAATCTGTTTTTTCAAGCGCGTTTTTGCGTGGCAAGTCCAGTCAGGTATTATACAGGTCGCTTGATATGTTAATGGTTTGGCTTGTATTCAACGCTTACCGAGACCGAATATATAGGTTGATTAGCCGGTATTGTGCTTGAGATCGGATCTTGTGAGAACATAATTGACTTTCATGAGCAAGAAACATTTTCTAACCACCCCTGGACGCTACGCTGAGATTCAACGAATTTGCCAATTTGTAGCTGATGGGGCGGCTCAAGCCGGGTTGGATGAAACGGCCGTATTCAACATCGAACTAGCTTGCGACGAAGCCAGCGCCAACATTATTGAACACGCCTATGGCGGCGAAAACATCGGCGAGATTCAAATAAGCTGGCATGTTGCCGACGATATGTTCGTCGTCACCTTGCGCGACAACGGGCAACAGTTTGACCCTGGCCGCGTGCCCCCGCCCCCCTCTTCCCAAAACCCACCCCAGGCAGACGACATTGACAGCATTAAAATTGGCGGATTAGGCATCCATTTTATGCGCAAAATGATGGATGAAGTCGTCTTTAGCCGCGACCCGCGTCATGGCAATAAGCTGGTGATGAAAAAGCGGATAAAGGTGAAGTAGGTGCGGAACAAACGCGCAAATTCGCTTTAAAAACCATGAGTATTACGCAAACACAATCTGACAACACACACCACATCAGCGTGAACGGACGGCTTGACCAGGCGCAAACGCCGCGGCTCGAAGCGACTTTGACCAGCTTGTTAGATGCCGGTCGCCCCATTATCATTGTGGATTTGACGGAAACGACCTATATCAACAGCGGCGGGCTGCGCTGTCTGGTTAGCGCCTGGCGCCAAGCGCGGCAGCAAGATGGCGATCTGGTTCTATGCGGCCTTAATGAACGCCTGCAAGAAATCTTTAGCATGGTTGGCTTCGACAAAGTTTTTGCCATTTACCCTGATTTTGAAGAGGCGATAACGGGGATAAAAAACAATGAACAATGATTTGTTGATTGTTAATTATTCATTGTTCATCCTGCTAGCCGCACTGTTAGTCAGCAGCTTTGTGCTGTGGCGGCGTTACCGTTCGCGTCGGCTGTTGATGCGGCGCGTGGCCGAGTTGGAGACTTTGAGTACGGCCGGGCAAGCGATTGTGGCCGCCAAGCTGGATGTTACGGCGCTGTGCGAACTGATTGCCCGCGAATCGGGCCAGGTGATTGACAACAGCACTTTCCAGGTGGGTTTGTTTGACGGCGATTTGTACAAGATTTTGTTTTGGCGCAGCAACGGCCGTCTCCGTCCTACCCCCAAAACCTTCGACCTTAGCGAACAAAGCGGTATCGTTGGCTGGCTGCGCGAGACCAAACAACCCCTTTTGGTGCATGATTTTGCACGGGAACTGCGTAACCTGCCCGTTTCCCCACGTTACATCAGCGACACGCCGCCCCGCTCGGCCATCTTCATCCCCTTGATAAGCGGCGCAAGGGCGATTGGCATCGTCGCCGCCCAGAGCCAGCGACCAAATCGTTTTGACGAAGAAGATATGCGCCGCCTGATGATTTTGGCAAACCAGGCCGCCGCCGCCATTACCCAGGCGCAACTTTATGAACGGGAACGCAAGCGAGCCGCTTACCTGGAGCTGGTGAACCAAATCGCCCGCCAAATCAGCCAACTTCGCAGCCATGAGGAGATATTTGCCCAGGTTGCTCAGCTCACACGGGAGACGTTTGGCTTCCATCCCGTCACGATTTTTTCGGTGGATGGCGAGGCGATTATAGCTCGGGCCAGCAGCGCGCCGGAACTGGCCCAGCCGCCAACGCGGGTGACTGTGGGGCGCGGATTGATTGGCACGGCCGTTGCCACCCAATCTACCATCATCGTTAACAACACCGAGGATGACGACCGCTTCATCCGCGACTTTGTGGACGTAGACCCGGCTACGACCGCCCATGTTCGGGCCGAAATGGCTGTTCCGCTGATGGTGGCTGGCGAGCTTTTGGGCGTGTTGGACGTACAAAGCGAGCAAATCGGCGCCTTCACCTCGGTCGAGAAAACGACGTTGGAAGCGTTGGCCGCCGAGACGGCCATCACCATCGATCAGGCGCGGCAGTTAGCCTGGCAGCGCGAGCAAGCCTGGTTGACGACAGCCCAATTCCAGGTAGCCAAAGCGTTGGGCGGCAGCAAGGAGATGACCGATGTGCTAACGGCCGTCACCCGCTTGACACCCATGTTGGTTGGCGTAGATTGCTGCGGTATTTTGTTGTGGGATGAAGAAGCGGCCGTTTATCGGAGCGGCCAACAGTATGGCAACGATCCAGATATCATTAAAATCTTTGCCACACTCAGCCTGAAAATTGGCGATTGGGGCGCGCTCGATGCCGTGCATGTTGGTCAAGAGCCAATGTCTACCCAAACCCGCCCTCCCTGGCATAAAAAGTTTAAACATTACAACACAGACGAAGTTCACACCCTCATTCCTATCCGCAGCAAAGAGCAAAACCTGGGCGTGATGATTGTCAGCGCTTTGCAAGAAACGGAAACCACGCGGCAGGAGTTGTTGGACAACATCGTCACCCAAACCGCCGGGGCAATTGAAAGCGCCTATCTCCGCATCGCGCAGCAGGAAGAGGCATGGGTGAATACCGCCTTGCTGCAAGTGGCCGAGGCGGTGAATAGTTTGTTCGATTTAAATGAGATTTTGGACACGATTGTGCGCCTCGTGCCTATATTGGTCGGCGTCGAGTCGACCATTATTTTGGTGTGGGATGAGGCGCGGCAAGCTTACCAGGCCGGCCCCAGTCACGGCCTTAACAGGATGGGACGCGCTCTCCTGGAATCGCATGAGATTGAGCGGGATGAATTTCTGACGGTTAGACCGCAGGCGGCCGATTTCTTGACGCCAACGGCCACATTTTACGCGCTGACGCTGCCGCCCTGGCTGGCGACGAGCATGGGCGCGCCGACCGCGCACGCCTTCCCGCTGAATGCGCGCGGCAAACGGGTAGGCTTGATGCTGGTGGGAACCAAGTCATCTGAGAACAGCGCTAATTTATCAATGCGTCGTTTGAACATTCTCAATGGTATCGCGCATCAAGCGGCAACGGCCGTTGTCAACAACCAGCTTTACAAAGAAGCCGCCGAGCGGGATCGGTTGGCGCAAGAACTCAACGTCGCCCGCGAAATCCAGGCCAGCTTTATCCCCGACGGCAGCCCCGACATCCCCGGCTGCGACTTAGCCAGCTTTTGGCAGGCCGCCCGCCAGGTCAGCGGCGATTTTTACGATTTTATCCCCCGCGCCGACGGCTCCTGGGGCATTGTTATTGCCGATGTGGCCGACAAGGGCGTGCCGGCGGCGTTGTTTATGGCTCTTAGCCGTACCATTTTACGCACGGTCGCTTTCAACCGGGACGACCCAGCCGCGGCTTTGATGCGGACGAATGAATTGATTGAATCTGACGCCCAATCAGACCTGTTTGTGACCGTTTTTTATGCCATCTGGCATCCCGAAACGCAGCTTCTTACTTACGCCAACGGCGGCCATAATCCGCCCATTTTGCTGCGACAAAATGGCAAAGTCCGTTTGCTGCATGGCGATGGCATGGCTCTGGGCGTGTTGCCGGACATTGAAGTTGCCAGCCAATCTGTTCAGTTGCATCCTGGGGATACGTTGTTGTTTTATACGGATGGGGTGACGGAGGCGATGAACGCTAATTATGATGAGTTTGGCATGGAGCGGCTGCGGGCGACGGCCGTTGCCTGTCAAAACGAATCGGCGTCGGCTATCATGCAAGCCATCACCGACTCGATTGGCGCGCATTCTGGCGGCGCGCCGCAATTTGACGACATTACGTTGATTGTGATGAAAAGGAAAAGCTAGAGGATAGAGCTAGAGATAGAGGAAGCTATTTCCTCTGGCTCTAGCTCTATCCTCTAGCTTAAAGGGTATCCCATGAATAATCCACGACCAGTTGACCACCCAAATTTGAACCGCGCGGCGCGGGCTGGGCAGGCGACGGAGGACCAAAAGCTGCTTGTCGCGCCCAGCCAGGATAAGGCGGCGTTTACGCAGTCCGACCCCTGGCGGGTGATGCGGATTACGGGCGAGTTTGTGGAGGGGTTTGATACGTTGGCGGATTTGGGAACGGCCGTCACCATTTTTGGTTCGGCCCGCACCAAGCCGGGAGAAGCGCATTATGAGGCGGCCGTTGCCGTCGCCCGGCTGTTGGGCGAGGCCGGTTACGCCATCATCACCGGCGGCGGCCCTGGCATTATGGAAGCGGGCAACAAAGGAGCGCGCGAAGCCAACGCCCTCTCCATTGGTCTCAACATCGAACTTCCCTTTGAGCAGCATGTGAATCCTTACGTTGATTTATCTATTGATTTTCGTTATTTCTTCGTTCGCAAGACGATGCTTGTCAAATATGCCCAGGGTTTTGTCATCTTCCCCGGCGGGTTTGGGACGATGGACGAGCTTTTTGAAGCGCTGACGCTCATTCAAACCGGCAAAGTGGAGAACTTCCCCGTCGTCTTGTATGACTCCGGTTACTGGAGTGGATTGCTTGATTGGCTGCGGGGCACAATGCAAGCGGCTGGCAAAATATCCCCCGGCGATGTAGATTTGATGATGGTGACGGATTCGACTGAAGAAGCGGCTCAATTCATCATTCGCTGCCGCGAAGACGAAGCGTGGCGGACGAGCCAAGAGGAAAGCGCTCGCCAGACGACGCGCTCTGTATTCGGGGGAGGTATGTAGGTTCGTGCGTTGACCTAAAATCGTATTGATAACAAAAACGGCGCGGTTTTTATGCCGCGCCGTTTTGCTGCTTGCTTGTTTCTGGCGATCAGTCGCCAGATTCAGCCAGGATGAGTTCGTCTATTGACCGTTTGGAGACACGGCCGTTTCCGTTCTTTCCATTCCCATTTGTATAGCCATTGCCGTTAATCGCGCCGCGTGCCAGCGCTCCCATGCTGGTAACGGTTTGGACGGGGGCGGGGGCTAGTTGTAAAACGGCCGTCGCCCAGGTCAGCCCGGCGCCAAAACTCACCATCAACAGTTTGTCGTGCGGCTGGATACGGCCGTCTTCCAGTCCTTCCGTCAGCGCCACCGGAATGGTTGCCGCTGATGTGTTGGCGTAATTTTGGATGTTGATGATGAATCGATCCAGAGAAACGCCCATGCTTTTGGCGGCCATTTGGATAATGCGTAGGTTGGCCTGATGGGGGACGAACCAATCAATGTCGTCTAACGTCATCCCCGCTTTTTCCAAGACGCGCTTGGTACTGCTGCCCAGAATGCGGGTAGCGAATTTAAACACTTCACGGCCGTTCATTCGCAGATAGTGGCGGCCCTCGGCAAAGGTTTTTTCGTTGAGCGGTTCGGCTGTGCCCGTCGCGGGGACAATTAAATGTTCGGCGCCGCTGCCATCAGAACCGAGTTCAAAACTTTCAATGCCGCTGGGTCGGTCGCTGGGCTGCATAATGACTGCGCCGGCTGCATCGCCAAAGAGAACGGCCGTTGAGCGATCCGTCCAATCCAAATGGCGGCTAAGTAATTCCGCACCGACAATCAAGATATTGTCGTAACTCCCGGTCTGAATGAATTGTTGGGCTGTTACCAACCCATAAAGGAAGCCGGTGCAGCCTGTCACCAGGACAAAGGCGGGCACATTAATCGCCCCCAGCCTATGCTGCACCTGGCTGGAAACGGGCGGCGTCAGATGATCGGGCGAGGAGGTGGCGACGATAATGAGGTCGAGGTCGGTTGGCTCTAGTCCAGCTTTGTCCAAAGCGGCGATACTTGCCTGCACCGACATGGTAGCGGTTGTTTCATCCGGCCCGGCGATATGTCGCCGTTCAATGCCGCTGCGCTGGACTATCCATTCGTGGCTGGTGTCTAATATCTTTTCTAAATCGTGATTAGTCACTACTTTATCGGGGACGTATTTGCCCCAGCCGGTGATACGGCCGTAACGCTTATTCATAAATTCTCCTTTTTCTGCTACACTTAATGTGAAAACACGATCAAAGCCAAAAAGTCACGCGATGTCTCGATAGTTTGCAGCAATTGCCATTATGCCGTAAGGATATTTGTAATATGGCTATGTTAGCTTCACAATGAGGTATGCCATTTCTATACTTTTGAGTGGGCGGCATATGAGTGGGAGCAAATAACGAAGTAAAAACATGGACAAAATCCTGGGTATTTTTTCTAATACCAAAGATGGCGCGTATGCCGTAGACGGCAATCAACGCATTATCTTTTGGAATCAAGCGGCTGAAGAGATGTTCGGCTATACTGCCGATGAAGCGGTGGGGCACGTCTGTTGGCAGCTATTGCATGGGCATTCTGCAGACGGGAAGCAAGTTTGCCAAAATCAATGTGGGATATTGCAACATATCAAAAAGGGCGCCCCCGGCGATTATTTCGATTTATTAGTTAAGCATCGCAATGGTCATAATGTTCTTGTTAATGTTAGCACATTGCCGCTGTTGACTGAGAATAACAGTGTAGAGCAGCCCCATTTGATGCATCTGGCGCGTTTCCAGGCTAAGCAACCCCTCCAACCTAACCGATTGCGCATTCATTTATTAGGGCCAATGCTTGTTTGGCGGCCTGATGGTTCTTTAGTCGAAGGCCCATTGTGGCAGCGGGTAAAAGTGCGCGCCTTGCTGGTTTATCTGGCTTTGAAGCGCGGACCAGTTTCGCGCGAGGTATTAGTTGATATATTGTGGCCGGATTTGAACTATACAGCCGCTTTACGAAACTTGAATACGACGGTCTATAACTTGCGGCGCAGCCTGGAACCGGGTCTTAGCAAAGGCAGCGATTCTCAATTTATTTCTTATAAAAGCGGGTATTATTTGCTTGATGGGCATTCTGAGCATTGGCTTGATGTAGACGCTTTTGAAAAGGGGATACATCGAGCGCGGATCGAGCGAGAGCCGCATAAATCAATTGATATTTACAAGGATGCCTTAGCCCTTTACCGGGGGGAATATCTGTTTGATCTAGGCAATACCCAAATTAGCTCAACTGGCGAACAGCACCGGTTTTATGAACGGAATTTATCGGGACTGGAAGAGCTGGCTATGCTTTATGAGCAAACCTATCAAGACGATGCGGCGAAAGATATATATTTGAAAATTATGGCGATAGATCCGTGTCGTGAATCGGCTTGCCAGAAGCTGATGCGCCTTTTGCTGCGATACGATAATATGGCGGAGGCGGCTTCTCATTGCAGCCGGCTGAATAAAGCTTTACGCCTTGAATTGGATATGGTTCCTTCTCCAGAAACCCGCCGCCTGTGTAAGCTGGCTAAATGTGAATTGTAGCGAAAGTTGACTTGTGCATTCTTTTTTTAACGGCGTAGGCGACTATCTTACCCCCAAAAAAGGTACAAACTAGATGTGGATTGGTCGCACGAATGAGAACCTCATTTGTGCGCTCTGTTGGCAGTTGAATTTTTGAAATTCGTTTTCTCTGTTAACATTGGCGCATGATCAGGCGAAATGTGGTGTTGACGGGATTCATGGGGACGGGCAAATCTACGATTGGCCGTTTGCTGGCAAATCGCTTGGGCGCTGATTTTGTGGATACGGATGAGTTGATTGTGGCGCGCGACGGCCGTTCCAT
>JANTGY010000106.1 GCA_024762695.1 Anaerolineae bacterium | reverse complement strand
GCAGACCATAAAAACACGAAAAAGCTCTCGAATAATTCGAGAGCTTTTCTCTTTGCACCCTCTACGGGTTCTACGGGAGCGACGGGCTTGGATACCTCTCTGGGCGCAAGTGTGAAATTTGGATTCCAGAAACTGAAAAGTATCATTTGCTAGTCCATAAGTTGCTTGCCGATGGCCCGAATTAGATGACAATGCCATAAAGCATCCGTAATTTCTATTGCAGTAATTGACGATTTCAACTACAATTTAGCCATGTATTTTCAGAAAGTGTCGCCTCATCTTGCTAATCTGCCCTTATTTGAAAGCGGACATCTCTATGCAGGAGCCAATAATCCGCAACAAGTGCAACGGCAATTAGCAGATTGGGTTCGAGCGGGAAAGGTTGTTCAACTTCGGCGAGGAGTTTACACCCTGGCGCCATCCCATCAGTCAAAACATCCTCATAGTTATGTCGTTGCCAATCATATGGTGCGGGCTTCTTATGTCAGCCTCCAAACCGTATTGTCTCATTATGATCTTATTCCAGAGCATGTAGCTGTCGTGACAAGTATCACCACTGGCCGACCGGGTATGTGGCAAAATCTATACGGACATTTCAGTTACCAACATATTCAACCCGACCTTTTTTTTGGCTTTGAGTATCGGCAAGTTACGCAAACACAATCGGCCTACATGGCGACGCCAGAAAAAGCGTTGCTTGATTTGATTTACCTGACCCCAAAGGCGGATAGCCAAGAATATATCCGGGCATTACGTCTGCAAAACTTAGACCAACTTAATATCGAGCGATTAACGACTTACGTTGAACGCATCAATAAACCCAAACTCAAACGCGCTCTTTCCCCTATCTTACAAATTATTGAAGAAGAATTGACAGAATACGAGTTGCTATGATCCCCTATTTGAAAGCGCAAATTGCGGAAGCGCTTACCCCAGAAATACAAAGAGCCATTGTGCGCGAATATCTGCAAATGCGGATTTTGCAGAGCTTGCAGGGCGCCGGAGCCATGATTCCCCTGGCTTTTCATGGGGGAACGGCCTTGCGGATTCTCCATCAGTTGCCACGCTATTCGGAGGATTTAGATTTTGCGCTGGAACGCCTTCCTGAACAATATGATTTTCGAAGATACCTTGCGACTATTCAGCGTGATATGACGGCCGAAACGTATGATGTGGAGATTAAGCTAAATGAGCACAATGTTGTTCACAACGCTTTCATTCGCTTTCGCGGTCTTTTTCATCAATTAGGCATTTCACCCCATAAATCCGAAATTCTAGCAATCAAATTGGAGATTGATACAAATCCGCCATCGAATGCAGGGCTTGATACGACCTTAATCCAACATCATGTTGCCGTTCATTTGCAGCATCATGACCAGGCATCTCTGTTGGCCGGTAAGCTTCATGCCATCTTACAGCGGGAATATGTCAAGGGGCGTGATTGGTATGATCTTTATTGGTATTTGAGTCAGCCGCAGTGGGCGCCCCCTAACATTAATATGCTGAATAACGCTCTTGTCCAATCTGGTTGGAAGAAAGATGGTGTTACGGCCAACAATTGGCGCGGTTATGTGTTGGGCCGACTGGAACAGTTGGATTGGGGGCAAGTAGTAGATGATGTGCAACGTTTTTTGATGAAGCAGGAAGAATTAGCTGTATTCAATCAGGATATAATCAGGAACTTGCTGGCGATTGAATAAGATTGTCGTCTATCGACGGTAAAAAGTCCGTCTTGAACCTGATATCAAGTTAAAAGGTAGCCTAATTCTTTGATCCGTTTGCGGAAACGAGTTAGTTTTGACGATTGTACGAGAATCGTTTTACCATCCACTTTCTGGCACAGTTTGGCTAATGCTTTGTCTTCTCGTACCAATTTTTGCAGGCCGCGCTGGTTGAGTTGGATGAGGACGGCCGTTCCCGCCTCTGTAAACGCCCCCTGATTTTTCTGCAGCCGGGCCAGCCATTGGGAGACGGCCGTTTCCATTTCCCCTTGATGATTGGCCTGCAAAAAGGCGATGAGTTGGTCAAATTGTTGGCCGGATTCAACGGCCGTTAACAACTTCAACTCATTCAATTGATACGATTTATCATCAATCTGCTCCGCCATTACTTCCAACTGCAACCGCTCATTAGGGGCCAAATCGGTCAGCAAACGTAACCGTTTGTCGGCGTCAATCACGAATAACTCTTTGGCTTTCGGCTGCGCAGGCGTGTAATCATCCGCCTGCCCCAGCAAAAACGCGCCCCAGGGGTTGATGCGGAAATAAAGCAGCCCGTCAAACAAGCTGACTGGCTCGTCAATATAATCGTAAGCGCCGTCCACAAAAGAGGCGTATTCATCCTCGGCAAAAGCGACGTCTACCGCGCCCAGCGTACCCAGATATTCCCAAATGATGGCGTTGATGTAAAGCCCGTTGACGACATCCCAGTAATTACCGCCATGTAGTTCGCCATAATAACGCGACCCGACGTAAAGGTTGGTGTACTCTGTTTTTTCCACGTCAAAGTCAAAATCCCAGATAATCACGGCGCGATAGAAATCATTGACGCTAATCCAGGTATCTACCGGACACCAGGAGAGGGCTTCGATAACTTTTTCGCGGCGGGAGGCAGGCGGGGTGAGGCGCGTGCCGCGTGATTTGAGGCCGCCGAGGTTTTTGATGCGGTGCAGTTCATCGAATTTGCCGCTCTCTGTCCATTTTTCAAAGGCGGTTAGCATGAGTTCGGGGTCTTGGGTACGCAGATAATCGCGTCCCGCTTTGGTCAGTTTGCCGGTGCGGGTCATGAGGCCGGATTCCTGGGTGAATACGTCGAGGCCAAACGGCCGTATCGTCGTCCGCCCCGTCACGCTGTCTGGCTCTTCCCGAAAATCTCCATCCATCAAATTAGCAAACAGCTTGCGCACGCTGGCGGCCGTGAGCCGGTTGTTTTTGGCGCCAAACTTGACCTGCTTTTGCTCCACCATTTGCAAATAGGTGAGCAAATCGGCGCGGCCAATCAATTTCGTTTCCGCCGCCACCACATCCCACTTACGCTTATTGCGCGTCACTTCAGACGGGATTGTCTCCTGCCCCTCAAGCTGGAATGGTTCTAACGGCAAGACCAAATCGGCTAACAGCCGCATCAAATCGTCGGGGATTTGCCCATTTATGACGAACAAATCAAAGATAATCGGTTCTCGGCTGTAATACCAATAACTCTCTTTTTTCGGGCGCGGCGGCAGACGGCCGTATTGGGCGACAAATGCGGCCGAATTGAACTCGCCGCCATTGTGGTAGGCGACGGAAATGGCGCGGCGGCTAATCTCGTCCAGTTCTTGCCAGATAGCGCGTAAGGAGTCTTTGAATATCATTTTGCGCTGGATGAATGTGACGCGTTCTGCTTTGCGCTGGATGCTGCTTTTGCCGCCGAGCAGATAGACGTATTTTTTCAAATCATCGCTGCGCCATTGTTCTAATTGCTCTTTTAATGTGGTCATGATTGGGTTTCGTTCTCGTTTGTCTGGGGGTGTGTTTCAAATGGGTTGCCCCGAAGTGACAGTCACGGGGCAAACGGCTTTGGGTTACTTAAGATTATGCGCCCCGTGACTGTCACTTTTACTGAAACGCACCTTTTGTCTGGTCGGTGAAGGCGGTGGATACGGCCGTTTCCGACATCGAATCATAAGCCGGTTTCAGCCAGCGTTCCATATTCTCCATAAAAGCGGGCGCGCCCAGCCGGGCCAGCGCCGGGTAGGGGACGTCCGGCGGGGCGATGTGGGTTTGGAAATGGGCGGCTTCGCTGCCGATGGCCCAAAAATCGGCCAATGAATCGGCGAGCGGGGGCGGCGGGGCGTATTCGGGCACACTGGTTTCCTCGCCGCCGTCTGCGCCTTGCAGTTTGCTCAACGCCGCCATCAACTCATCCTGCGTCTTGCCGCGCAGCCGGAACAGCAAGAACGGGTCTTCGTCGAACCGTTCGGCCAAAATGTAATGCACCGCCGCCAGATGTTTGCACACGGCCGCGTAATCGGGGCAGTTGCAATGTTGCGTCAAATCCCGCGACCGGGCCGGGAAAAGGGAGAGGTTGGCGTCGGCAAACGCCTCCTCAATGTCTTGCGGCATTTCGCCGGCCAGCAGTTGGGCCAGGAAGATGGGGCGGTTGGCGAGGGCGGCAATGACTTGTTCCCACTGGACTTCGCTGAAGGGGGTGATGGCGATGGTGATTTTGTACGGCCGTCTTCTCGACCCTTGCACCTTGCCCACCACCTCCCCCGTCCCCTCCGTCAGCGACAGTACCTGCCCCTTGCGGGCATACCGCCGCCCGCGCTGCAAACGGCCGCGATCCATCAACCGCTCCATCGCCTCAATCCAGCGCGTCGCCCACCAACTCTTCACAAACGCGCCGCGCTTGCTTTTGGCTTTAATGCCCTGGTCCGTCTCAATTGTCGGTTTTGCGTTGTAATACCAGCTCATAATTTCATCAAAGGAAGAAATCAGAAGGCAGAAGGAAGAACGGAACCGCCTTTCTACTTTCTTCTTATTTCTACCTTCTCCCTTTTTTATCCACTTTTTTGGCAATCGTTACAAAAATCGCTATCAATTCATCCGTTTCCTGCCGCAAGTCATCCAACTTCGTGGCAGATGTGATCCCTGACTCTACCAATAGTTCCAACCAGTATGCTGTTTCATCCAATTCTTGCAAAGCCAATCGCATTTTGCTCAAAAACTCCGCATCTGACCGAGAGCGGTTTGCTTCCCGATAATGTGCGCCAATCGAAGTTCCTGAGCGCAACACCTGTCTCCCCAACACCTGAGCCACCTGATGCTTCGGCAAAGACGAATACATCCGAATAATCCGCAATGCAAACGCTTTCGTTCGCTTCCTTAAATCCTCCACATCAACCTTCCTTTTCTTCCTTCTTATTTCTTCCTTCTTATTTCTTCCTTAACTTCACCAAACTCCGCAAATCGGCCGTACTCATCTCCGTCAGCCAGTTCTCGCCGCCGCCGATGACGCTTTCGGCGAGCGCCTTCTTCTCCTCAAGCATTTGGTCAATGCGCTCCTCCAGCGTGCCTAAACAGACGAATTTGTGGACGAGGACGTTTTTGGTCTGGCCGATGCGGAAGGCGCGGTCGGTGGCCTGGTCTTCGACGGCCGGATTCCACCAGCGGTCAAAGTGGAAGACGTGATTGGCGTTAGTCAGGTTCAGCCCCGTGCCGCCCGCCTTCAGCGACAAGACAAACACCGGCGGCCCGTCATCCGATTGGAAGCGGCGCACCATCTCATTCCGCTTCTTGGGGCGCACGCCGCCGTGCAAAAAGAGCGTCGGCGCTCCAAACCGCTCCTGAATGTATTGCTTGAGCAGCCCGCCCATCTCCGTAAACTGGCTGAACAGCAGCAACCGGTCGCCTTCGGCCAGCACCTCATCCAAAATGGCGTGGAAGCGTTGCAGTTTGCCGCTGCGATTGTTGTCCTGGAACGGGTTATAGGTTTCGCCTTGATGCAGGTATTGGACGGGATGGTTGCACACCTGCTTGAGCTGCATCAACATGCTCAACACCATCCCCTTGCGGGCGATGCCGCCCTCTTCCTGCGCCTCGATGGCTTGCAGCGCGTCCTGCACAACCGCTTCGTACAGGGTGGCCTGCTCCTCGCTGAGGTTGCAGTACACTTTCACTTCCTGCTTGTCGGGCAGGTCGGTGATGACGGTGGGGTCGGTTTTGAGGCGGCGCAGGATAAACGGCCGTGTCAACCCCCGTAACCTTTCCGTCGCCGCCTCATCCCCATACTTTTCAATCGGCAGCGTAAACTGCTTGCGGAACTTTTTCTGCCCGCCCAAAAAACCGGGGTTCAAAAACTGCATGATCGACCACAATTCCGACAGCCGATTTTCGACAGGCGTGCCCGTCAGTGCCAGCCGGAAGCCGGCGGACAAACTGCGAATGACCTGCGCTTGCTTGGTGTGCGGATTTTTGATGTTTTGCGCCTCATCCAGCGCGACGCCCAACCAATCCACCTGCCGCATCGCCTCCGCGTCGCGGCGCACCAGGGCGTAACTGGTCAACACCATGTCCACCTCTTGCGCGGCGGCGACAAATTCATCGCCGCGCAGCCGGTCGGCGCCCTGGTGGGCCATCGTTTTCAGGCCGGGGGTGAACTTTTCGCTCTCCATCTGCCAATTGGTGACGACGGAGGTGGGGCAGATGAGCAAAATAGGCGCGGACAGTTGGCCTTCATTTTTCAGTTTTTGCACCATTGTCAGCGTCTGGACCGTCTTTCCCAGTCCCATATCGTCGGCCAGGATGACGCCCATTCCCCAGCGACGGGCGAAGTCGAGCCAGGAGTAGCCGTATTGTTGATACGGCCGTAACACCCCCCGCAGCCCCTCCGGCGGCGGCAAAAGTTCCAGCTTCTCATCCCCCTGCAACTGATCCAGCCAGTTTGTCAGCCAATCATCCATCGCCACGCTGTCAACCGGCAGGCCGTTGTGCGATTCCGCGCCGCCCAAACCCAACTGCATCGCCTCATGCAGGGAAAATTCCCCTTCCAAGGTTTGCTGTTTCTGCCAAAATTGGATAGCTGCTTCGATTTGTTCCGGGTCTAGCTGCACCCATTGGCCGCGAATTTGCACCAGCGGCGATTTGAGCGCCACCAGGGCGTCGAACTCCTCGCGGGTGAGGGTGGTGTTGCCGATGGACAACTGCCAGCGATATTTGACCAGATTGTCCAGAGCCAGGTGGCCGGAAGACACATTGGCGACGCCTTTTTTGCCGCCGCTCAATTGCAGGCGCACGCCCAGCCGCGTCCCCGGCTTGTTCCACCAGGGGGGCGTCAACAGGCCAAAACCGCTCTGCTCCAACTGCGGCGCTGCGCCGCGCAGGAAGTCGAATGCTTCCTGGGCGGACAGGCTGACGCCGGTGGGATTTTTGCGGTTGAGGCTTTGTTTGATGGGCGGGAAGAAACGGCCGGCGTAGCCCAATCCGGTGAGCAGCCGCTCCTGCGGGCGGTCGAAATGGCGGTCGAGGGCTTGTAACACGCCGCCGCGCGTCCGCCACACCTCGCTGGCGGGGACGATCAGGCTGGCGTCGTCCCGCGCTTGCAGCAGGTAATGGAGCTGCCATTGGGGGCGTTTGGCTCCCGGCGCGGGCGCTTCCAGGCGGAAGGCGACGCGGACATGTTTGTCCCCGGCGATGGTCAGGGCGCGCGTCCAGGCGCGGTAGCTGCTGTAAAGATGCTGCAACTGCGCCGCGCTGCCGTCTACGGCGGGCTTGACGGCGAACAAGGCGCGTAACCATTTTTCGGCGGGCGCGCCGCCGGTGGGCAAGTAGAGTTCGCGCTTTTTGCCCCAATTGCGGGCGGCGGTATCGGTCATGTGGTTGAGGAAGCTGTCGAGGATGGCGCGGGGCGGGATGGTGTCGTCAGGGTCGGGGGCGTCGGCACGGCAGGCGGCGGGCATGGCGGCGGCGAGTTGGGCCAGGCGGCGGGCGTCTTGTTCGCTGTCGAGGAGGGGCTGCCAGCGGGCTTCATATTTGCCTTGCGCGGCAACCAATGTGGGGCGTAGTTTTTGCTGGGCGAGGATTTCGAGGACAAAGTTGGCGGCGTGTTGCAGGTAACGGCCGTCTCCCCCCAATTTTGTTCCCGGCAACACAGCGCGGTTCAGCCCCAGCAAAAAATCCCAGGCGTCGGCGGCGTTCAGCTGCAATCCGCGCACAATCCAGGGGCGCAGTTCCGGCGGTGCGTCGTCCCGCTCCCAATCGTGCAGCAGTTCCGGCGAAGGACTGGGGCTGAATTTGTTGGTCGGCAGCCAGAGGGTGAGGCGGTGGGTGACAAGTTTGACCTTGTGCCAGGTGATTGTCCGGCGCGCAAGGGCGGTCAGGGCGTTGCCGCTGAGGGCGAAAGGGTGGGGTTGGGCGGATTTTTTGCGCCGGTCACGTTTGGATTGGGGAGCGTCGCTTGTTTCCGCCCAGACAAACAGTTTGCCTTCATCGCCCGGCGAACGGGGCGTCAGCCAATGGGTGTGTAAAACTTGCATAAAAGCCTCGGAAATCGGTCATGGTTTCGTTGCAACCTGGCCCATATTTTATCATAATCAACCTTATACAAAATCATTGACCGCCAAAGCGGCAGGAACGTCAACAAAATGACACGGAGAGGCAACTACTAAGCCAACTGCAGGAACACGGAGATACACAGAGATACACAGAGAGGAGGAGGTATGAGATGAAGAAAATACCAATTGAGTGGGGCGACCTGGAATTGGCTTTTGACAATTCTTTTTGGGAGATAAGCTACTATCTGGACAAGGAAACCGGCCAGACGCTTATGGTGACGGATGAGACTCGACAAGAACTGGAACGTATTTACGAAGCGTATTTCGATCCGGATGCCCCCAATGAATTTGACCTGGAAGCGGCGCTGGCGCAGAGCCATTTACCTGACTGGCAGCAAGAAGCCGTGCGGGAAGCGGATTTGGTTGAGCGGGATTACGGTTCCCGCATTATCGAGATTCCGAGGGCTGAATCGCATGAAGCGTATAATGATATGCAGGATTTTATCGTTACCATTGAAGATGCATGTCTGCAAAACCAATTGCTCAAGGCAACGCACGGCCGTGGCGCATTTGGCCGTTTTCGGGATATTTTGGGGCGGCATTTAGCCGAGGAACAGCGCTGGTACGCTTTTCAGCAAAAACGGCTGCGGCAGCGCATTCTGGATTGGCTGGAGATGGAGGGGCTTGAACCGGAGAACGCACCGCAGAGTAGTTAACGCAGCATCGCCAACAAATCATCCAATAGCGAGGTTTGTACCACGTCCCAACCAGTGTAGGGGCTGGGCTGCAAGCGGAAGGTGGATTCGACTTGTCCGATGGTTTCGTTTTTGTCGTTGCGCCAGGTGATGACGGCCGTTACCGTCCCCTCCTCCCCCTCAACCTGAATGGTAATTGGCTCAACCGAGAAGCGGTTGGTGGCTGGCAAATGTTTCCAGACGGCTTTGATTTGATTGCGGAATTGAACGGCCGTAATCGGCTCCCCCTGCCTGTTAAAAAGCGGCTGCTTATCCAAACCGGAGAGAAAATAATCTCGTTCCTGCGTGAACAAATCCATCACAAAATTTTCCACCCACATCTGCACATCATATTCCGGCGTACTGGGCGTAAAAACAGACATCCAACCGCCGCGAAGGTCGTCAATCTCCTCATCGAGCAGTTCCTCCGTCAAATAGCGATAGGCGGCAATATCATCAAAATCGCCCAAAAAGTCCACGCCCACGCCATTTTCTGCCAGCAAATCAAGCAAATCAGTTACCGCTTGCTCCAGCGCATACAAAGGGATTTCATCAAGCGGTCTCAGTGGTGGATCGCCAATCCGTTCACGAACCGTGATGATTTTAACGTTTTCAAACTGCCGTTCAAATTCAAGAACGCTGTCTAACCATTCAATTTCCGCTTCGGGAGGTAAACCAGGGGCGGTGTAACTAGCCTGCATATCATATTCATCGCGCAGCTTATCTCGTTTGGCCTGAATTAGCGATTCCTGAATACGCCATCTCATTTCATCCAATGAGTCATTGTCTTGCATTTTGGCCTCCTGTTGGGTTTATGCCTGTCACGATTGCCAATGCCGGTATGGATCCCAACTCATTTCGCCTGTTTCCTCGTCAATGTCTGGATATTGGGGCGGGGCTTCGCCATGATAATCTAAAATACGAGGGTAGCCAGCTTTAGGCGCGAGTGGATTGATTTTTAACGTCGTCACGTCAAATTCATGGCTGTCGCCGTAATCGAAGAAGTAAAGGAAGGTCTGGCCTTCAGACAGGTCGAGCTGCGCCATTTGCACTTGATGAGTATGCAAAGCTGTGTCAGACCAGGGACTGCCGATTTCGCTGCCGCGATCCCGTTGATCGCCGCTAAGATAAAAGGAATAGAGATGGTCGTCCAGCCAATGAAAAGCTGATTGAATGGTCAGGTGCAGGTCTTCCAGGGTGTTGTCCTCGGCCAGTTCGATGTCTCGCCATACTTCTGGCAGGGCGCGGTGGTTGACGCGCAAAGTAAAGCTGGTAACGCTTCCCCGGCGCGCTTTACGTGATTTGCGGGCATGGCGACGGCCGTAATTGGGGTCGTAAGCGCGGGGTAAATCGGGTGGGTTTTCGTAATCGTACTCCTGTATTGCCTGCCCAAACAGCGCGCTGATTAAAGGTTCTGGTTCCGGTTGGGGCGGATCAGGTTCTTCGCCATAAATGACAGGGGTAATGATGCCGTCGTGCCACAATTCACTGAATGGATCGGGGGGAACGGGATGACGATAAAAGCCGGTTGCCAGTAGATATGTTGTGAAATCCCACGTAGTGATGCCATACGGCCGTTTCTGCATCAGTTTCAAACCAATTTCCACAAATTCCCGGTTGCGCGCTGCAATGCTCCCTTCATCTCGCTCCTTGCGTGGTTGAAAATCAATCCGGTATCGTTTTTCTTCGCCATCTATCACTGTGAATAGCAAATGATCGCCCGGTTGAGCATTTAGATTGTGAAACCACGCCCAAAATTCGGGCGTGGCCGATGTTCCCCAAATGCCAGCCGAAAACATTTCCAAAGAAAAATCTGATGTTTCCCCATTTGGCAATGCGACGTGTATCGGGCTGCGGTCGCCATATTTTTTGGAAGCGAAAAAGGTGGGGCAAACAGCGTCTTTCACATCGCTATCCCAATATAATCGGTTAGCGGTCAATTCGGCTGCTTGAATGGTGTGGCGAATGATTGAGTCGTTGATAAGACGGGGTTTCCAACCGTAACGGCCGTCGCCCGTAGAGACAAGCATCCGGCTTTGGCTAATGGCATTGCGAATCGTATTTTTGGGGTTTTTGGTCGTAATCGGCCTGATACGGTTTACGCTGGCCATGATTTCGGCAAATGGCAGCGGGTCATTGGATGCGAAAACAACATTATGCGTTAGTTGGGTAAAACTCACCTTCTTTGCGGCCATCATTACTCATCCTTTTCATGATCGCAGACAGCGATCTACTTCCTGGCAAAATCCAATCAAGCGTATTATGGTACGAATTCTTGTTCATTACAATATGAATGGGTTGATTTGTGGTGAAGGCGGGAGCAGCATTGAGTTGGAGAGATGAGAAAACGGCCGTGTCGACAAATGCTTATCCAATGCAAGCAAAGTCACCTACAAATCGCGGGAGCGACACGGGTGGATACCTCGCCCCCAAAAATACAGTTCGCGGGTTCGACAAACAAAAAGCGCTCGACTGAATCGAGCGCTTTGGAACCCGCGATGGGGAACGGGAGCGACGGGGGTCGAACCCGCGATCTCCGGCTTGACAGGCCGGCGTGTTAACCACTACACCACGCCCCCTAAGATGGAGCGAATCATATCAG
>JANTGY010000105.1 GCA_024762695.1 Anaerolineae bacterium | reverse complement strand
TAGTGGGCCATCCAATTGGCCGGGTTATTGTACTGATCGGCATGAAAAACCGTTGGGTCGATGGCTTTGAGACGGTGGACTTCCCGAATCGCGCCATCGGCGCCTTCCAACGGGTCGGTGAAGATGAGTTCTGCGCCATAAGCCCGTAAAATCGCCTTCCGTTCTGGCGTCACATTATCGGGCAAGACCAATTTAACGCGGTAGCCGCGCGCCGCGCCAATCATGGCGTAGGCGATGCCGGTATTGCCGGAGGTGGCGTCGAGGATGGTCATGCCGGGGCGCAGCCGCCCATCCCGCTCGGCGGTGCGGATGATGTTGAGGGCTGGACGGTCTTTGACCGAGCCGCCAGGATTGAACCATTCGGCTTTGGCGTATAGGCTTACAGAGGGATGGAGATTGGCGGAAACGGCCGTGCGCTCCAACTTAAGCAGCGGCGTATTGCCAATTTGTGATTCCAGCGTGTGCGTACCCGCGGGGGGGGCTAAAACAGGAGCAGGTTGGTATCGCGTAAGCGATTCAAGTTGTGACAACATAATACAGATTTCCTAAAGTGATTGATGGTTAGTCGTTACCTGCCAGCAGGCAACAAAAAAACGGTCGCAGCTACAAAAAGCATTCACGACAGCAACAAATTTCGTTGCTTCGCGAGGGTAACTACCACCGTTTTGTCCACTTCAGGTTGAAACGATGGTTAGTCCCCTCGCTTCATACACCTGCAATATCGCCACATATCCATAGTTTTTCTCAATTTTTTGATAAAAATACCAATTGCCAACAGTATAGCAAAGGGAAATGCAATGTCAAGTTAAAAGCGGATGAACGCAATGCTTCATGGAATAAGACGGGTTGAGCGAAGCGCTTCTTACAAGGCGGCAGGCGGCAGGTGGCAAGCGGCAGGTAAAAATACACTTGTCACCCGCATACTTGCAAACTTGCAAACTTGCCACCTGCATACCTGCCACCTGCAAACTTGCAACTTTTCTCGCCCTCCCCTGTAATACCATGTAGGATAAAGTCAATGGCGCAGGCAGATGAGCAAGAATGGCTGGTACGAGCAAAGCAGGGCGACACGGCGGCGTTTGCCGCATTGGTTGGCCGCTACCAAACGGCCGTCTTCAACGTCGCTTATCGGTTTATGGGCGATCGGCAGGATGCGGAGGATGCGGCCCAGGAAACATTCGTGCGGGCGTTTCGGGCATTGGACACATTTGATGTGAAACGGCCGTTTGCCCCCTGGATCAAGCGCATCGCCGCCAACCACTGCCTGAATCGGCTAGAAGCGGCCAAAATACGCCCGGCCACCACCGAATCCGACCTGTCGGCGCCCGGAGAAGCGGCTGCGAATCTGGACAAATGGGCGCATCGCAGCCCTAATCCAGAGCAAACGCTGTTGGCCCAGGAGCAAGCAGGGCGCATCCGAGCCGCCATCGTCGCCCTCCCGCCCCGCTACCGGGCCGTCATTGAGCTGCGTCATTTCCAGCAAATGGCCTATGATGAGATTGCGGCGGCGTTGGAACGGCCGTTATCCAGCGTCAAAAGCGATCTCTTTCGGGCGCGAAAAATGCTGGCGAAAAAGTTGAAGGAGAGAGAAGAGTAGCAGGTGGCAAGTATGCAAGTGGCAAGTAAACGACCTGTCACCTGCCACCTGCCACATTAAACCCATGACACACCTAACCGAATTTCAACTAAACGAATACCTCGACGGTGAATTGGATGAAGCCGAACGGCAATCCGCTGCCGCGCATCTGGCGGCCTGCGCCGACTGCCGGGAAGCGCTGGCTGATTTGCAAGCCGTTTTCTTTGCGCTCGACGAGGTGGCTGAGGTCGAATTAACGACCGATTTGTCGGCGCGCCTACTGGACGACTTACAGCCACAAGCGGCTCCAGCCCCCTGGCTGCGTCCGCTGCTGTTGATTCAGGCCGCCGCCATTGTGGGCATGATCATTTGGTTGTGGCCCACGCTGCGCGCTTGGGCGTTGACGGTGGAAACGGCCGTCCGCCTCCTCCAAACCCATTTCAGCCTCTCCTTACCTGATTTATGGACGCCAGTTTATGCATGGGGAACGGCCACTTGGCAGCAAATCCAACTCGCCCGCCCCGCCATTCCTCTCGCCAATAATCAGTGGACGCTGCTCATCATCCTGGCTCTGGCCCTCTGGCTAACCGGCAACCAGCTATTATTGAAGGACAACGCATAGGCTTGACGTTTTACGCTTTACGTTTTAATGGAGACTCCCATGACTGAACTAATCGGCATCACCCTTTTAACTCTGGCCGGCTTTTTAACATTAACGGCCGTATTCACCACACTCGCTTACTTAATCCCCGCCCGCGCCGAGCGCGCCCGGCAAATTATCGTAAACCGGCCCGGAAGAGTCTTCATCATCGGCCTGGTCAACCTCTTTTTCTTCGGTATTCTAGCCCTGTTCTTCAGCCAGGGCGGCGATGTGGGCGGCCTGTTAGCCCTCATCATTTTGCTGGCCTTATCGGGCGTCGCCGCCATCGGCCTAACCGGGCTGCTTCTACTGCTGCGTCAACGCTTCTTTCCGCCCCATGAAGACAGCAGACACACCTTGTTAGCAGCGACAACACGCACCGCCGCCCTATTCGTCGCCGCCCTCCTTTCCCCCGGCATTGGCTGGTTTTTACTCGCGCCCATTCTGTTCACCATGGGGTTAGGCGTCGGCCTCATCACCCTGATACGCCGCCGTCAGCCACGTCCCGACGATTAATTTTTTTGACCCGGTTGGCTCTGCTCAGTATAATGGTAGCTAGATATTTTGTTATTTGTTTTCGACGACTAAAATGCACCGCCCAGGCGTAGCACAAGTCTGGGCGGTTTTGTGTCTAAGAAAGCAAATCATTAGAATTTTTGTAACACAAGGTAGGATAAAAGAAATGAGCGAGATGGAAACAGGAACCGTCAAATGGTTCAGCGACAAAAAAGGTTTTGGATTTATTTCCCGCGATAATGGCGGCGATGTGTTTGTACACTACTCTGCTATTGGGACGCAAGGGTACCGCAGCCTGGAAGAAGGCCAGCGCGTCGAGTTTACTGTGGAAGAAGGCCCCAAAGGCCCGGCAGCCGCCTCCGTCAACAAGATATAAAACAAGCAGCCCCATTAACGGGATTGCAGCGTCTAAGGGCTGGCGCAAAATCGCCATTTTGCTTGCTCAGTCACCCCAGGCGTGATATAGTTTGATTTCTAGCCCGCAATAGCGGGCTTCTTTATGCTAAAGTACAAAAATAGGCGATTTACCCTATTTGTCGGAGAGGTTGGTCATGTCTGATTTACTATTGAAGAGTTTTGATACAAAAGATAACGAAACGCTGCCGCAGCTGCGAGTAGGCGATAATGTAACGGTACACTTGCGGATTAACGTAGGGCAGCGTAACGAGCGCGTTCAGCTTGTCCGCGGCGTCATCATTCGGCTGCGCAACAGCGGCAACAATCGTAATTTCACGGTTCGCCGCATTGCTTCCAATGGGATTGGCGTTGAACGGACATTCTTACTGCGCTCGCCGCGAATCGAAAAGATTGAGGTGCATCGTCACGCCCACGTGCGCCGCGCCCAGCTCTATTATTTACGCGAACGCACCGGCAAATCGGCTCGTTTACGGGAAAAACGCATTTACTAATTCTCACGGCCGTTCTCATAAGCGCCTATGTTCTTCATAGCGTTGTCACAACCATACCGTGAGTGGTTATCGAAACTTCCAGGGTGAAAGCTGTACGCTTCCACCCTTTTTGCTTTTGAGAAAGCGACCTGGAGGCTTTTATGACACCATTAAACCCATCTCCAAACGGGAAACGGCCGCTCATCGGCTGCACCACCTACCGTAAACAAGTTGACCAATTAGACATCGTCGGCGTGAACGCGCCTTATACCCAGGCAATCATCGCCGCTGGCGGTATACCAATCCTTATTCCGTTGTGCCTGGAAGAGACGGCCTGGCGGCAAATTTTTGACCGCATAGATGGGCTGCTGCTGCCCGGCGGCGGCGATATTGATTTTCGGCGTTACAGCGCCGAGCAGCAAGCGCAATTGCGCAGGGTTGACCAGGAACGGGATGAATTGGAGTTGGCAATTACGAAGACGGCCGTCTCCGAACAAAAGCCATTCCTGGCCATCTGTCGCGGTCATCAAGTCTTCAATGTGGCCATGGGCGGAACCTTGTGGCAGGACGTGCAAAGCCAGATGCCCGGCGCCGCCATGCACGACTTTAGCCGGCCCTATCCACGCAACCACATCGCCCACTCAGTCAACATCGAACCCAATTCCACAATCGCCCATTTATTGCCGAAGCGATCCGTTTTGGTCAACAGCATTCACCATCAGGGCGTGCGCGACCTGGCGCCAGGTTTAGTCGTCACCGCGCGCGCGGAAGATGGCTTGATTGAAGGCATCGAGGCGCCTAATCATCCATTTGCCGTTGGCGTGCAGTGGCATCCTGAAGCGATTTATGAGGATGATAGAACGATGTTGGCCTTATTTGAGGGATTAGTTGACGCAGCGACGCAGTAGCGAAGGAGCGAGGTTGCGCAGCGGCGCAGTAGCAGAGCGGCGGAGCGCCCGCACAACCGCGCAGCCGCGCAACCCCGTAACTACGCCCCATCGCCCCATCGCCGTTTTCGATTCCGGCGTGGGCGGCCTCTCTGTGCTGCGCCATATTCGGACGCAGCTTCCCCAAGAGCGCCTCATCTACCTGGCCGACCAGGCCAATGTGCCGTACGGTTCCCGCTCTTTAGCCGAAATTCGCGCCTTTAGCGAAGCCATCACTCATTTTTTATTGAATTTAGGGGCAAAATTGATTGTCGTCGCCTGTAATACGGCATCGGGCGCGGCGCTGACGCATCTGCGGCAGACGTTCCCTGATGTGCCTTTTGTGGGCATGGAACCAGCGGTAAAACCGGCAGCGGCGCAGACGAAACGGGGCAAGGTAGGCGTTTTGGCAACGGCCGGGACGTTCAAAAGCCAGCGTTATGAGGCGTTGATGGCCCGATTCGCGCAAGGCGTTCAGGTTTTTGAAAATTCGTGTCAGGGTTTGGTAGATTTAATCGAGAGCGGCCAGACGGACACGCCAGCCACCGAACAACTCCTACGCGCTTGCGTGGCGCCGATGTTAAATGAAGGGGTAGACACGTTGGTGTTGGGCTGCACGCATTATCCGTTTATACGGCCGTTACTCGCCCAAATTGCCGGCCCCGCCGTCGCCATCATTGATCCCGCTCCCGCCGTCGCCCGCCAAACGAAGCGGCGGCTGCAACAACACAACCTCCTGGCTCGATCCGATTCGCCTGGATCGGTAACGGCGCTGACGACCGGGAACGCCGACCAATTGGCCCGCTTTGCTGAGCGCGTCTTGGATTTCCCGTTGACTGTAACAACGGCCGTCTGGCGCAACAACCAGCTTTTCACTGCACAATAACCCTGCATCCAGTATAATTTATTCCATTATGAGACCCAATCCGGCCCGATGGCGGGCAATTGAGGCCCGACTGGGGCGTGAAATGGCAATTTGGCTGGCAACAACACGCGGCGACGGCCGTCCTCACCTCATCCCCATCTGGTTCATTTGGCTAAATGACAAAATCTACATCGCCACCGGCGACGAGACCCAAAAGTTTGCCAATCTACGCTACAATCAAAATGTAGCCCTATCTCTGCCCGACACCGCAAATGTGGTGATCATTGAAGGGGAAGCCCATGTCGCCGACCGCAATACGGTGGAAACGCTGGCCGACTATTTTTATCACAAGTATGAATGGGATTTTCGCTATGATGAAACGGCCGTGTGGCGACTCATCGAAATAACGCCCCACAAAATCCTGGCCTGGGGCGACGGCTACGACGCCGACGGCACGCGCATTTTGTGAGATTCAGCTTAAAATCAAGCCATTCCCATCACATCTAACGCGAATCCAATCAAACGCAACTAAACTAAAAAATGGAAAACGTATATGAATTTTGGGTGCGCTGCTAAAACGTAAAATAACTGTTCAGGTCATTCCTGCGAAGGCAGGAATCCACACATGGATACCCGCCTTCGCGGGTATGACAGTCAAAAGATACCTGAATAATTACCAGTGTATTACGTTCTACAACAAAGCGCCCACCAGTTACAAACATGAAAGGATAACAACCCATGCGATTTGACCGATTTACCGAACGGGCGCAAGACGCAGCCGCCCGCGCTTACGAAATCGTCCAACGATACAAACACACCCAGGTAGATACCGAACACCTTTTTCTGGCAATGCTGGAACAAAACGACGGCGCCGTCCCTCAACTTTTGCAAGAACTCAATGTGGACGTGGCCGACATGCAAAAACGGCTCGACGATGAACTGCGGGCCAGCCCCAAAGTCGCCGTGTATGGCGGCGGCGTAGGGCAAATCTTCTACACGCCGCGTATTCGCACCGTGTTGGAATTGGCCCAGGGCGAAGCCAACCGGCTCAAAGATGAATTTATCTCCACCGAACACATCTTCCTGGCGATTATGAGCGAGCGCAACACACCCGCCGCCCGCATTTTGCAAGAATTCGGCATCACCCGCGACCGGGTGCTAAATGGCATCACCGACTTGCGCGGCGGCAAGCGCGTCACCGACAAACAGGCCGAAAGCCGCTACCGCACGCTGGAAAAATACAGCCGCGACCTCACTAAACTGGGCCGCGAAGGCAAATTAGACCCGGTCATTGGCCGCGACGATGAGATTTTGCGCGTCGTGCAGGTACTCAGCCGCCGCACCAAGAACAATCCGGTTCTCATTGGCGAAGCGGGCGTCGGCAAAACGGCCATCGTCGAAGGGCTGGCTCAAAAAATCATCGCCAGCGACGTGCCCGAAAATTTGCTCAACAAGAAGGTCGTCTCCCTTGATTTGGGGGCGATGATTGCCGGCAGCCGTTTTCGCGGCGAATTTGAAGAACGTTTGAAAGCGGCCGTCAACGAAATTCAGCAGGCGCAAGGCGAAATCATTCTGTTTATTGACGAGCTGCACACCGTCGTCGGGGCCGGGTCGGCGCAGGGGGCGATGGACGCCAGCAATATGCTCAAACCGGCGCTGGCGCGAGGCGAACTGCAATGCGTCGGGGCGACAACGATGGACGAGTATCGTCAATACATCGAAAAAGACAGCGCGCTGGAACGCCGATTTGCCCCGGTGTTTGTGGATGAGCCGGACGTGGAGGCCACGATTCAAATGCTGCACGGTCTGCGCGACCGCTACGAAGCGCATCACAAGGTGACATATTCGGATGAAGCGTTGGCGGCGGCGGCTAAATTATCGTACCGCTATGTAACCGACCGCCATCTGCCGGACAAGGCGATTGATTTAATGGATGAGGCGGCAGCCAAGCTGCGGGTGGCCCTCTATACGCTGCCGCCAGAGTTAAAGGAACTCAAGAAAGAACTAGACCACTTTATCCTGGAAGAGGAAGAGGCGCATACGGTGCGCGATTATGAGCGGGCAGCCATCAAACGCGCCGAACGACTGCGCCTGGAAAATGAATTTTCGGAAGCGCGCGCGAACTGGCAAGCAGAAAATATGCTCGATGAGATAGTTGATGTAGATGATATTGCCGAGGTGGTTTCGGCCTGGACGGGCATTCCGTTGACGCAGATGATGGAAACGGAAGCGGTGAAGCTGCTGAACATGGAGGAAAGGCTGCATGAGCGTATCGTGGGGCAAAATCGGGCGATTGAGGCGTTGTCGGACGCGATCCGACGCAGCCGCTCTGGGTTGAGCGACCCGCGACGGCCGATCGGCTCGTTCATTTTCCTGGGCAGTTCAGGCGTAGGCAAGACGGAGCTGGCGAAGGCGCTGGCTGAGTTCTTGTTTGACGAGGAAGATGCGCTGATTCGGGTGGACATGAGCGAGTACCGCGAACAGCATACGGTCAGCCGTTTGTTTGGCGCGCCTCCCGGCTATGTGGGCTACGACCAGGGCGGTCAGTTGACGGAACAGGTACGGAGACGGCCGTACTCCGTCGTACTCTTCGATGAAATTGAGAAGGCCCATCCCGATGTGTGGAATGCGCTGTTGCAGTTGTTGGACGACGGCCGTCTCACCGATGGGCAAGGGCGCGTGGTCAACTTCCGTAACACCGTCATCGTCATGACCAGCAACGTGGGCACCTCCTTTGCCAAGAAAGCGGGCGCGCTGGGCTTTGGCGGTATGCGCGACCCCGACGAAGAAGCCGATCAAAAGCGCATTTCAGAAGAACTCAAGAAAACCTTCCGGCCCGAATTCATCAACCGGATTGACGAGATCATCATCTTTGAGCCGTTGAGCGAGGAAGATGTGGTCGAAATCGTCAAGCTGCAAATGACGGAAGTGCAAGCGCGGTTGGCCGAACATGGCGGATTAACGATTGAATTGACGGAAGGGGCGCAAAAATGGCTGGCGAACCAGGGCTATGACAGCGATTTCGGCGCCCGGCCGCTCAAACGCGCCTTGCAGCGCTATGTTGAAAGTCCGCTGTCGGTGCGCTTGCTCAAGGGCGAGTTTGAATCTGGCGACCGCATCCGCATTGACGAGGCTGACAACGAACTGACCTTCACGCGATTGGAAAGCGCGCCGCCGCTGCCGGTTGAGGAAGCCGAATCGATCGAAAGCGTCTAACTTCGCACAATTAAAATGTTGCGGGGATTAGGGGATTACGGGATTTTTCATCCCCCAATCTCCTAATCCCCGCTTTTTGTTTTTAAGCGTTCAGCATTTCAGTGCATCAGCCTCTCAGTCGATTGGCTGACTGGCTGAAATGCTGATAGCTGAACGCTTGCTTTTTATTTTTTTAGCAAAGCCCGGGCGACTTGGGCGATGCTCTGGCGATTTTTCCGGGCATAAGCCTGTAGCGCTTGATATGCTTCGGCTTCGCTCATCCCCGTTTCCATCAACTTCCCCTTAGCGCGATCAATCAATTTACGTTCTTCCAGCGTGGTTTCCAGTTTAGCGGTTTGGGCGGCTAACTGTTGGTTTTCGTCGAAGCGCTTACGGGCGACGGCGATGGCGGCGGCCAATTCGCCGGGCTTGATGGGCTTGATGAGGTAGCCGTGAATGGGTAAATCGGTCGCTTTTTCGATCAAATCCTGTTCGCTGAAGGCGGTGAGGAGCAAAATGGGCAAAGGGCGGGCGCGGTTGATGGCTTTGGCCGCTTGCAGGCCATCGGTGAAGGGCATTTTGATGTCGAGGATGGCTAAATCGGGCTGCTGGCGTTCGGCCATGCGGATGGCTTCACGGCCGTTTACGGCCGTCGCCACCTCATGCCCCATCTCCTGTAACATCTTCTTCAGCCCCATGCGGATGATGGCTTCGTCGTCGGCGATGAGAATTCTCATTCTACCTCTCCCCGCTCCAAGGAACGCGGCATGCGGATGCTGACTTCTGTACCCTGGGCGAGACGGTGGAATTTGATACGGCCGTTCAAATCCTCCGTGACCAACGTTTCCACAATTTCCAGCCCCAGCCCCGGCGTATGCGCTGCGGGAAAACCAGCCCCGTCATCGCGCACCAGCACAATCAACTCCTCCGACGACCGCCCCAGCGAAATTTGGACCCGCCCGCGCGCGCGGCCTTTGAAAGCGTGTTCCAGCCCATTTTGCACCAGTTCATTGACAACTAACGCCAACGACGTCGCCGCCCGGCTGGGCAAGGTGAGGGCTTCGCCATACACATCCAGGCTGATGGTTTGCCCCGGCGCGGTCATCGTTTCGGCCGTCATTTGGGTGATGCGTTCCAGCACATCCTTCACATCCACCAGCCGGAACCCTTGCTCGGACAACACTTCATGCACGGCAGCGATGCTGTGAATGCGGTGGACGTTGGTCTCCAAAACGTGGCGCGTGTCCAGTCCGTCGGCATCGGGGATTTGCATTTGCATGAGCATGGCGACGGTTTGCAGATTGTTTTTGATGCGGTGGTGCATTTCGCGGATAACGGCCGTATTCGTCGCCAACCGCGCATTCTCCCGCGCCAGAGCTTCCATCTCTTCGATTTGCTGTTTTTGCCGGTCATGCAGTTGCGCTTTCACCAACGCCCCGGCCGCCAGATCGCCAATCAATGCCAAAATTTCTATTTCTTCGGCGGTGAAATCATGCGCTTCAATTGTTTGCACATTCATCGCCCCCATAGGACGGCCGTCAATCTGCATGGCGATGGCTAGCAGCGACTGAAAATTAGTCTCCTCCGCCTCATTTACCCAAATAAAACGGGGGTGATTCTGCGCGTCGCGGGCGTAAACCGGCTCGTTGATTTGCGCCGCGTACCCCGTCATTCCCTCGCCCACCCGCAAAATGGCTCGACCAATCGCCCGCCGCGCCAGCCCGGTGGATGCCCGCAAACGCAGCATTTCCCCATCGGGGTCGCGCAGGTAAATGGTACACGAATCAACGTGCATCACCTCCGTCGTCTTGCGAGCGATCAAATCTAATGTTGAATCCAAATCCCAGGCAGCGCTCAAAGCGCGGGCGATCTCCCGCAGTGCCATCACCGCCTGGGGGCGTGTAGATTCAGCGCGTTCCGTCAAAGCCATACGCGCTATTTTGGCATATTTTCGGTTGAAACTCAATTTTGGCACGGAGCGAAAAAAAACGTAAAACGTAAAACGTAAGGCCATTCCGACTACGTTTTACGTTTTACGTTTTACGCATCACGCTTTACTTAATAAACAGCATCTCCTGATACGTCGGCAGGGGCCATAAATCGTCGGCCACCATGCCTTCCAGCGCGTCGGCGTGGTCGCGCACGACGGCCATCGCCGGTAGGACTTTATCGCGCATTTCGCGCGCCTCGGCGGACAAATCGTCCCCTTCATGAGCCATCAGCCCATCCAATTTATCCAACCCGGCGCGCAAATCGCTAACGCAGGTGGAGAGCTTGTGGAGCGTTTCCGCATCGCATTCGACGCCGGCCGCTTTCAGGCTGGCGCAGTTGGCAGCCAGTTCGCTTTGGTAACGCACGGCCGCCGGATAAATCATCGTGCGCCCCATTTTAAGCATGAGATTGGCTTCCACTTGAATCGCCATCACGTATTGCTCCAGTTTAACGTCCATCCGGCTGGCGACTTCGCGTGGCGAGAGGACATGGTATTTGCCAAACAATTCGACCGCTTCGGGGCTGCCCAGGGCGGGCAAAGCGTCGGCGGCGGTGCGTAGATTGGGCAAACCGCGCTCGAATTCGGCCTCTTTGTGCCACGCTGCGGAATAGCCATCGCCGTTGAAGATGATACGGCCGTGTTCCACCACAATCTCCTTCAATATGGCTTGTACAGCTTCGTCAAAATCGCCCTCAGCCACCTCCAACTTGGTGGCCATAAAGTCCAACGACTCGGCCACAATCGTATTCAACACCATGAGCGGCGAGGCAATCGATTGGTTAGAGCCAACCGCCCG
>JANTGY010000104.1 GCA_024762695.1 Anaerolineae bacterium | reverse complement strand
ACCCCCTGCTAAAGTATCCTCATTTCAATGATATTGTGAGCGTTCACATATATGATTGTATTTAGAATACAATAGACAGGTAAATTGCTATGAGCCGGCGGCGTGTGACGATTGACGATGTAGCAAAATTAGCGGGCGTTTCTTACCAAACTGTTTCGCGCGTCATCAACAACAAGCCTTATGTGAGCGAAACAACGCGCCAACGGGTTCAAGAAGTCATCGCCGAAACAGGTTACAGGCCTAGTCCCATCGCCCGCAGCCTGGTCACCGCCCGCACCGCCACAATTGGCCTGGTTGTCCCCGATATTTCCAACCCCTACTTTTCTGCTATTGCTCGCGGAGTCGAGCAAGTGGCTTATTCCAAAAATTACAACGTTCTGCTATGCAACACAGGCGAAGACGCTTCGCGCGAACTTGAGGTGCTTCATGCGCTGGATGAAAGGTACGTGGATGGCGTGATTGTCTGCGGTCTGCGCGAGGAAGATGCCCTTCTCCAGGAAGCGTTGGTTCATTTTCGAGCGGCCGTTTTAGTCAATCGCCGTTTTGCCGACGAAACGATTCCGGCCATCGTGGTTGATGATGTTTTGGGCGGCTATTTGGCGACGCAGCATCTGTTGCAGATGGGGCACACGGCCGTTGGCTTTATAGCCGGCCCAACCACTTCCTACAGTGGGGCCAAACGATTACAAGGCTATGAAAAGGCTTTGACAGAAGCTGGCCTTGAACGTCAGATTGATTGGGTGCAGCATTGCCCCCCCACCGTCGTTGGCGGCCAATTGGCGACTCAAACCCTGCTTGCCAACCATCCCGAAATAACAGCCCTATTTTGCTATAACGATTTGGTCGCCGTCGGCGCGCTGCGCGATTGCGCCGCGGTCGGACGTCGCGTACCCCAGGATATGGCTATCGTCGGTTACGACGACATCATGCTGGCTACCCTGGTCTCTCCCCCGCTCACGTCCTGCCATGTCCCGCGCGTAGAAATGGGAAGTCAGGCGGTTTCGATGTTACTAAACTGCATCAATAATGAAACGGACCGGTGCGATGAGATTGTCGTTACGCCGGAACTGGTTGTTCGGGCGAGTACGATGGGGGTGGATACGGCCGTTTCCGTTAAACAAACGGCCGTATTGCCTAACCGCGCTCATTAAACCAGAAGCTTACAAGGAGGTGCTTAACAACCAAAATTTGTAGATGGCGATGAAGAAGAGTGTAGAATTTTAACCAGAAAACACCCACAAATTTTCACGGAGAAGGAACATGAAATTCAAATCCAATTCGTTACGAAGTTTAATATTGGCAATCAGCTTAATGCTGGTTCTCAGTCTGTTTATAGTCGCCTGTTCCAGCCCCCCGGCTGATGAACCTGCCGAACCGGAAACCCCGGCCGAAGAACCCGCCGCCGAAGAACCCGCCGCTGAAGAGCCAGCGGCTGAAGAACCAGCCGCTGAAGAACCCGTCGCCGAAGAACCAGAGGCGATGGAATCCATGTACAACGAAGCGCCAATGCTGGCCGAAATGGTCGCCGCCGGCGATTTACCCCCGGTTGACGAGCGCCTACCTGATGAACCGCTGGTGGAAGAAGTGGTAGATTCCATTGGTGTTTATGGCGGCACCCTGCGCCGCGCCTTTCTTGGCCCTGGCGACCACAATAACTACACCCGCGTCGTCTATGATGCCCTTGTACGCCATGCGCCCGATGGCACAGAAGTCATCCCCCACATCGCCAAAGGCTGGGAAACCAATGCCGACTTTACGGTATGGAAGCTGTTCCTCCGGCCCGGCATGAAATGGTCCGATGGCGAACCGTTTACCGCTGACGCCATCATGTTTTGGTACGAATACATCCTGAAAAACGAAGAACTCCTCCCCAGCACACCGCTGTGGATGCAAAACGAAGATGGCTCAATTGCGACCGTTGAAAAACTGGATGAATACACCGTTCAGTGGACATTCGGCCAACCTAATACGGCCTTCTTGCTTGACCTGGCCAACAAAGACGGCGCCGACAAGTCCATTAGCAACATGGCATTTGCCCCCGGTCACTATCTGGAACAATTCCATCCTGCCTTTACTGATGCCGCCGACCTGGACGCCAAAGTTGCCGAGCGCGGCTTTGAAACCTGGGTCGAACTATTCACCCTCGAAGCCTTACCACACACCAGTGGTAATCGTCCCAGTACGGCCGCCTGGGTACCCAACGGTACCAGCGTATCCGATCAAGTCTTCACGATAGTTCGCAATCCGTACTACTTCGCGGTAGATACTGAAGGCAACCAATTGCCCTACATCGACGAAGTACGCTTCACCTTCTTTGCCGACAAAGAAGCGTTGAACCTGGCCGCCGTCAGCGGTGAAATTGATATGCAAGGCCGCCACATCAACATGAGCACCTATCCGTTGATGAAAGAAAAAGAGGACTCTGGTAATTATCATGTTATCACCTGGCCTTCCTTTGGTGGCTCCGATGCCGTTCTGATGTTCAATCAGACCTATCAAAACGACCCGGCAATTGGCGAACTGCTGCAAAACAAAGATTTCCGCATCGCCCTGTCATATGCCATTGACCGCGCCGCCATCAGCGAACTGGCCTTCCTCGGTCTTGGCGAAGCGCGTCAAGGCGTTCCCGCTCCCTTCCACCCCTACTACCCCGGCGATGAGTACGCCTTCAAATACACCGAACTAGACCTGGATACCGCCAACGCATTGCTTGACGGCATTGGCCTGACCGAACGGGATGAGGACGGCTTCCGTCTATTGCCAAACGGCGATCCATTGGACCTCGAAGTGCAGGCGATTCCTGCCTTTGGCGCCTGGGTTGACATTGGTCAAGTCATCGTTGATAACTGGAGCAAGGTTGGCATTAAGGCCCACGTCGAAGTGCGCGAACGCGCCCTCGGCTTCCAGATGCGCGACACCAACGATTTGATGATCGAAATCTGGAATGAAGATACCACGGGCTTCCCCTTTAGCGGTCAACCTAAGTTTGATGTTCGCAGCGAAGTCGCTCTGACCTTTGGCCCGCTATATCGCCAATGGTACGTCACTGGTGGCGAAGAAGGCATCGAACCGCCAGATGAAATCAAGCATTTGGTAGAACTCATTGACGCCGGTAAGGTTGCTGAACGTGAAGAGCAGATTGAAATTGCTCAAGAACTGTTCCGAATCTGGGCTGACAATGTTTGGGAAGTTGGCACCGTTGGGCTGACCCCAATGGTGCAGGGCGTTGTGGTTGTGAATGACAACTTGCACAATGTGCCTGCTATTGCCGGTAACGATTGGCCGTTACGCACACCGGGCAATACACGTCCCGAACAATACTACTTTAGCGAGTAACACAACGTTTTAGGTATGAGGGTTAAATAATCACCCATGAACTGTAATCTGTCTTTCCCGCGCAGGCGGGAATCCACAGCGCTAACGAATATGGATGCCTGCCTTCGCAGGCATGACAAATTCAGGGTTTATTAAAATCCTCATTCCTTAACGAAGTAACCTTGTAACTAACGGGGCAGAGGGGTTTGAACAAACCCCTCTGCTCTCCCACCCTGCTAAATTTTTGAGGTAAGCCGCATGCTTTTATATGTCATCAAGCGTCTGCTGCTCCTTCCCTTGCTTGTCATCATCTTTTCTATGTTCGCCTTTTTTATCATTCAGGCGCCGCCGGGTGATTTTGTCACCAGCTATATTGCCGAGTTGGCAGCATCAGGTTCTTCTATTGATCAGGCTCAAATTGATGGGCTGCGCAGCCTGTATGGCCTGGATCAGCCGATTTATGTGCAATATTTGAAGTGGATGGGGCGAATAATTACCGGTGATTTGGGTGTTTCTCTGGATTGGCAGCGACCTATCGCCGAGTTGATTGGGGAGCGGCTGCTGCTCACTGTTTTGCTAGGCATTTTTACATTTCTATTTACCTGGGCTTTGGCAATCCCAATTGGGATATTATCGGCAACAAAACAGTACTCATTTATTGATTATTTTTTCACAGTCGTCAATTATTTTGGCGTTTCTACCCCCACGTTTATGACGGCTTTGGTGTTGATGTGGCTGGCCTTCTCCAAATTCGGAATCAGTATTACCGGACTGTTTTCTGCGGAATATGTGGATGCGCCGTGGACGTATGATCGCGTGGTGGATATGCTGAAGCATATGTGGCTGCCGATGGTTATCCTGGGACTGGATGGTACGGCGCGACTGGCGCGCGTGATGCGAGCGAATCTGTTGGATGAGTTGAAGAAGCCGTATATGGAGATGGCGCGGGCGAAAGGGATGTCGGAGTGGCGGCTGGTGATGAAGTATCCGGTACGGCTGGCGCTAAACCCATTGGTGAGCACGATTGGCTGGTATTTGCCGCTGATTTTCTCGGGCAGCGTGATTGTGGCGACGGTGTTGAATTTACCGACGATTGGCCCGATGCTGCTGCGGTCGCTGACGAATCAAGATATGTTTCTGGCGGGCAGCATCATCTTGATTTATGGTTTTCTGGCGATTATCGGGACGCTGATCTCTGATATTTTGCTGGTCTGGCTAGATCCACGCATTCGGATGGAGGAGTCGTAATCATGTCTGAGCGTGATGAGATGATTGCTCCGGCCGATGAGGTTGAATTGTCGGGTGTGGTTGCCACCCTGGGGGATGATGCGGAGGCGATTTCGGTAGCGCCGAATTGGAAGTTGGTTTGGTGGCGGTTTAGGAGACATAAGCTGGCGTTGATTGGGGGTGTTGTCATTATTTTTGTGGCGATTGTGGCAATGTTCCCCGGGTTTTTTAGCACGCAGGACCCGAATGAGACGGTGGCGACGGATTCGTTTATTCCGGTGCAGAAGCTGAGGTTTTGGCATAACGGCCGTTTTCAAATCCACGTATTCGATGTCGAAGGCAAACGGAACCCGGAGACGCTGCGCATGGAGTGGTTTATTGACGAGACGACCATCATTCCACTGCAATTATTTTCACACGGGTATGCGTATCAGCAATTCGGCCAGTTCGAGACAGACCGCCATCTCCTCGGCGTCACCGACCCCGAATCAGAGGCGTCATTCCACCTGCTGGGAACCGACCGGCTGGGGCGGGATCAATGGTCGCGGCTGATGTACGGCACGCAGGTATCCCTTTCCATTGGTTTAGTCGCTGTGTTGATCAGCACCGTGTTGGGCATTTTATTGGGCGGCATCTCCGGCTATTTTGGCGGCTGGATTGATATGGTGATTCAGCGGATGATCGAGATTTTGCAATCGCTGCCCCCCATTCCTATCTGGCTGGCGCTGACGGCCGCTATGCCCCGCACCTGGTCAGTCGAACAAACCTATTTTGCCATCACAATCATCCTGTCACTGATTGCCTGGACAACCCTGGGGCGCGAAGTACGCGGCCGTTTTTTGGCATTGCGGGAAGAGGACTTTGTGGTGGCGGCGAAGTTGTCGGGATGCAGCCAGATGCGGATTATTTTCCGGCATATGGTTCCCACGTTTTACAGTCACATCATTGCCGCTACGACATTAGCAATCCCTGTGATGATCATCAACGAGACCTTTCTCAGCTTTTTAGGGCTGGGGCTGCGACCGCCGGCAATTAGCTGGGGCGTGCTGCTGCAAGAAGCGCAAAATCTGCAATCCATTGCTTTGGCCCCCTGGCTGCTGCTGCCCGGTTTGGCGGTCATCATCACTGTGCTGGCCCTCAACATTTTGGGCGATGGGCTGCGGGATGCGGCGGATCCGTACAGCCACTAGCGCCCGTAATCCGTAATCCGTAATCCGTAATCCGCAATCCGTAATCCGTGTTCCGTATACGGATTACGGATTACAAACGCTAACATAAAAACAGATAAGAAGACAATGAATAATCTAACTAAACCGCTGTTAACGGTACGAAACCTCAAAACCTACTTCAAATTGGACGAAGGAATGGTAAAAGCCGTTGACGGCGTGGATTTTGACGTATTTCCCGGCCAGGTGGTGGGGATTGTGGGGGAGAGCGGCTGCGGCAAAAGCGTCACCATCAAATCGGCGCTGCGCATTGTGGAAAAACCGGGCGAAATCGTAGATGGCGAGATTTTGTATCATCCGCAAAAGAACGCGGACGCCAATGATGGCCCCGTTGATTTGGTCACGCTGAAAGCACACGGCAAGAAAATGCGGGATATTCGCGGCAATGAAATCGCGCTGATTCCGCAGGAGCCGATGGCCGCATTCAGCCCGGTTCACACGATTGGCAATCAGCTTATCGAAGCGGTTCGGCTGCATCAAAAGGTGAACAAAAAGCAGGCGTTTGACATTGCCGTGCAGGCCCTGCACGAAGTGGGGATGCCCAATCCCGAACGGCGTATGGGCGCCTATTCGTGGGAGTTGAGCGGCGGCTTGCGGCAGCGGGCGATGATTGCGATGGCGTTGACTTGTAACCCCTCGCTGTTGATTGCGGATGAGCCGACGACGGCGATTGATGTGACGACACAGGCGCAGGTCTTAAATTTACTGCGCTCGCTGCAAGAGCGGCACAATATGTCGATCATCTTTATCACGCATGATTTGGGCGTGATTGCGCAGGTGGCTGATTTTGTGGTGGTGATGTACCTGGGGCGGGTGATGGAAACGGGAACGGTGGACGATATTTTCCACAATCCTCAGCATCCGTACACCAAAGCGCTGCTGGAATCTATTCCGACTGTCCATTCGCCATCAAAAGAGCTGCTGCCAACGATTGAAGGCTCTATTCCACATCCGTTTAACCGGCCGGCAGGCTGTCCGTTTTACCCGCGCTGCGCCGACTTTATGGCGGGGGTTTGCGATAAACGCACGCCAAGCTTACAAAAAATCAATGACAAACAATCGGTAAGCTGTTTTCTCCATCACGACAAGGCAGAGGAGGACGAGGCCGCATGACGCAAAAAACAGCCATCGGAAATGACCAGGTACTGCTGGAAATCAAGCATCTGAAGAAGTATTTCCCGATTAAGAAGGGTTTTATCAAGAAAGTGGTGGGGTATGTGCGGGCGGTTGATGATGTCAGCTTTTCTATCAATGAGGGTGAGACGTTGGGATTGGTGGGCGAGAGCGGCTGCGGCAAGACGACGGTGTCGCGCAGCATTTTGCGGGCGATTGATCCGACATCGGGGCAGGTGTTGTACCGGACGGCAGGCGGCGAGGTGGTGGATTTAGCCAATAAGCCTGAGAGTGAGATACGGCCGTTACGCCGCGAAATGCAAATGATCTTTCAGGACCCGTTCGCCTCGCTCAACCCGCGCATGAATCTGCTCGACCT
This sequence comes from Anaerolineae bacterium, assembly GCA_024762695.1. Classification (GTDB taxonomy): domain Bacteria; phylum Chloroflexota; class Anaerolineae; order Promineifilales; family Promineifilaceae; genus JACKCC01. Next base: position 4,182 of record JANTGY010000104.1, on the reverse strand, counting down.
CGTAGGCGAACCGCTGCTGGTGATTGACAAAATGAAAAGCCGGGCTGCACGGATGGAGCGCGTGGCCGAACTGCTTAAGCTGGTTGGGCTGCGACCAGAATATATGCAGCGCTTCCCCCACGCCTTCAGCGGCGGCCAGCGGCAGCGCATTGTCATTGCCCGCGCACTGGCGTTGAATCCGCGCTTTGTCGTGGCCGATGAGCCGGTGTCGGCGCTGGATGTGTCGGTGCAGGCGCAGGTGCTCAATCTGATGTTGGAACTACAGCGCAAATTGGGGCTGACCTATCTGTTTGTGGCCCACGATTTGAGCGTTGTTAAGCATATTTGCGACCGGGTAGCGGTGATGTATGTGGGCAAACTGGTCGAAACCGCGCCCACCGACGAGCTGTATTTTCAACCGCGCCATCCGTATACGGCCGCTTTGATGGCCGCTGTACCCGTCGCCGACCCACGCATCCGTTCAGCGATGACGCCATTAGAAGGAGACGTGCCCAGTCCGGCCAATCCACCCAGCGGCTGCTACTTCCATCCCCGCTGCCCGTTTGCGATAGAAAAGTGCGCCCAGGAAACGCCCACTTTGGAAGAGATTTCGCCCAATCATTTTGTTAGCTGCCATCGCGCGCATGAGTTGCAGCTTATCGGTGTGGGCGAACCGCCAGAGAATAGCTCATGAATGTGTCGCATCACCACTCATGAGAAGAAAAATGAAATTATCGTGTCGTCGTTCGTAGTAAGCCACGTAGTCTTCGGAGTGGCGTTCCGCCAAACGGTACTCCGCAGACTGCGTACCTAACTACAAACGGCTATTTACGCAGGAGTAAACGAAACTGATGAAAACGATTCGATGGGGCATTGTCGGCTGCGGGGATGTTACCGAAGTGAAAAGCGGGCCTGGCTTTCAGAAGGCGCGTCATTCCAGCTTAACGGCCGTCATGCGGCGCAGCGGTGCATTAGCCAAAGATTACGCCCGGCGACACGGCGTACCCACCTGGACCGACGACGCTGAAGCTTTGATTCACAATCCCGAAGTGGATGCGGTTTACGTCGCCACGCCGCCCTCGTCGCACAAAGAATATACGATGATGGCGGCGCAGGCGGGCAAACCGGTCTATGTGGAAAAACCGATGGCCCTGAATTACGGCGAATGTGCGGCAATGATTAAGGCGTGTGAACAAGCAGACGTGCCGCTTTTTGTCGCCTATTACCGGCGCAGCCTGGATCGGTTCCTCAAAATCAAAGAACTGCTCGACAGCGGGGCGATTGGCGCGGTGCGGTTTGTCAACATCACCTTTTACCAGCCGGTGCGAGAAGGTGAGCTAAATGCGGATGCGCTCCCCTGGCGGGTGCTGCCGGAGGTTGCTGGCGGCGGCCTTTTTGTCGATTTGGCGGCCCATCAACTGGACTTTCTCGACTACGTTCTTGGCCCGATTCGTTCGGCGCAGGGATTCGCCGCCAATCAGGCCGGTCATTATCCGGCAGAAGACATTGTCTCTGGCGCATTTGTGTTTGAATCTGGCGTGCAGGGGATGGGAACGTGGTGTTTTTCGGCGTTTGACGCGCTGGATCGTACTGAGATTGTGGGCAGCGCAGGGCGAATCAGCTACTCGACGTTTGACGATGCGCCCGTTATCTTGACGACAGCCAACGGGACGGACACATTCAGCATCGGCTACCCGGAACACATCCAGCAGCCGCTCATCCAATCGGTTGTGGATGCGTTGAACGGTGTGGGAAGCTGCCCCAGTACGGGCGAAAGCGCCGCCCGCACCAGTTGGGTGATGGATCAGATGTTGGCGGGGTATACAACAACGGATTGAGAAATGAACGGATGAAGATTAGAGGAAAACCCGATTTTTTCTTTATCCGTTGTTGCCATGATGAGAGGTAAGGTTATGGAATATGTTTTTAGCACAAACGAGATGAAGCGGTATCGCTTCCCCACGCACGTTAATGATTTAGTGATAGACCGCTCGCAGGCAGCGGCCAGCGAGGTGTTTGTGGTGGAATTAGCGCCGGGCGAAGCGCCGCCGCTGCATCAGCATGATGATACAGAGCAAATTTTTTATGTGTTGGAGGGAAACGGCCGTCTCGAAATCGGCTCCGAACTCGCTCCCTACCCGGTCAATCCAGGCGATGTGGTGCGCATTCCGCCCGCCACGCTGCACAGGATTCACTGCCTGGGCACGACGACGCTGCGCTATCTGGCGGTGGACTGTTTCCCCAACGGCCGTCCCACCGCCGAACCCACCTGGGACAGCCACGTCCAAACCATGTGCCGCGAACAAGGCTGGGACTACGACGAAATTGTAAAAAATAAAGCGCGCTCGTAGTAAGCCACACAGTCTTCAGAGTGGCGTTCCGACAAACGACGGTACTCCGAAGACTACGTACCTGACTACAAACATGAACGAGGAAAATAAATGATTGCACGAACATGGCATGGCAAAGTCCCTACATCTAAATCAGAAGCGTACCGCAATTTCCTAAATGAACGCGCCATTCCCGATTACCAATCTGTGCCGGGAAACCTGGGCGTTTACATTCTTGAGCGGCCCGACGGGGACGTTACTCACTTTATTACCCTCACATTTTGGGACAGCCTGGAAACTATTCGCGGGTTTGCCGGGGATGATATCGAAGTCGCCAAATATTATGACGAAGACAAAGATTTTCTCCTTGAATTTGAGCCGAATGCGCTGCATTATGAAGTTGTCGGACAATCACAGTAGCGCGTCAAAAATCAAATTTTATGTAGTGGTCGGAGGTTAGTAAAAATCACAACTACTCAGGTGTCATACCCGCGAAGGCGGGTATCCATCTTCGTTACCAGAGTGGATTCCTGCCTTCGCAGGAATGACATTTTCAATTAACCGCTGACCATTACACAAAAATCAAAATACACATGAAGATTAACGTTCGATTTGCCGATTTATTAGCCATTTACCGCGCTGAACTGCTGGAGCGCACCGTTCCTTTCTGGCTTACCCACGCGATGGATTGGGAGCGGGGCGGCATTTGCACCTGCATCGCTGACACAGGCGAGATTTTGAGCGCCGACAAATATATGTGGTCGCAGCTTCGCGCCATCTGGACATTTTCGGCGCTGTATAACCAGATCGAAAAACGGCCGGAATGGCTGGAGGCGGCCCGGCACATTTTTGCGTTTGCCAAGCGATACGGCCGTGACGATCAAGGCCGCTGGGTTTTCGCCGTAGATGCACAGGGCAAAGTCCTCCAAGGCGCAACCAGCATCTACGCCGACGGCTTCGCCATTTATGGCCTGACCGAATTTGCCCACGCCGCTGGCAGCCAGGAAGCGGTTGATCTGGCGCTGGCGACGTATGAAAACGTGCAGCGGCGGCTGGCCCAGCCCGGTTCGTATGAAACCGCCCCCTATCCGCTGCCCGACGGCGTCAAAGCGCACGGCGTCTCCATGATTTTCTCGCTGGTCTTTCACGAATTAGGGCTGCTGCTCAACGACGACGCGATTTTGGCGGCGGGTAAATATCACGCCGAAGAGGTCATGGGCGCGTTCCTCCAGCCCGACCAGAAACTTTTGTACGAATACGTTCGTCTGGACAACAGCCTGATTGATTCGCCGCAAGGCCGCGCCATTGTGCCCGGCCACGCCATCGAATCGATGTGGTTTATGATGCACATTTACCGGCATTGGGGAAATACAGAACGTATCGCGCAGGCTGTCAAAGCTATCAAATGGCACATGGATTACGGTTGGGATGGCGAGTTTGGCGGGATTCTGTTGGCGCGCGATGCGGCGGGCGGCGAACCCTGGTGGCCGTTTGCCGACGCAAAGTTGTGGTGGCCGCACACTGAAGCGCTGTACGCCTTGCTGCTCGCTCATGAGCAGTCGGGTGAGAAGTGGGCGCTGGATTGGTTTAAGAAGGTGCATGATTATGCCTTCGGTCATTATCCGGTGGCCGGGTTTGGCGAGTGGACGCAAAAGTTGGATCGCAGGGGACGGCCGTTTACCCAAACCGTCGCTCTCCCCGTCAAAGACCCGTTCCACCTGCCCCGCGCCTTGATTAATGTCATTCAGGTTTTGGGGCGATTGACAGAAGACGCTTATGGAAGTTAAACAATTAAATCGGTAAAAAACAACTTGCCCTGTCATGCCTGCGAAGGCAGGCATCCACTCTGGCAAAAGCATGGATTCCCGCCTTC
>JANTGY010000103.1 GCA_024762695.1 Anaerolineae bacterium | reverse complement strand
CCTGCTTATGGTTTCAGTTCAATACGAAAGGAGGGGGAGCCATCATCATCCGCTGCATGGTAAACGAACCGGCGACGGCATTCCTGGCAGCGTCCTTCGTAATGGTAGCAATGCACATCCACCCGGCTGCCATACGATTTATGCACTAAATTGGCGATGGCGTGATTCCAGGTTAAGTTAAGCCACTTTTTACCGCGTTGGGCAACGGCCGTTTCCAACGCCCCTTCCCCGCCAGCCACTTTATACCCAGCCAGAAAAAAGCTGCAGCGACCGCAGGCAGCAAACCAAGATACGACCTGAGCCACTGCCGGATCAGGTCGTGGTTTTTTTTCTTTCTTGCGCCGCTCATTGCGCCGCTCATTGCGCCGCTCATTGCGCCGCTCATTGCGCCGCTTCTGTTTAGGCCGCGCATCCGGTTCCCGTTCAACTTCTTTAGACGCTTCAACCGACCCCGCCGGTTCATTAGACTGCGGCGCATCCTCCGCTTCAGTCGCGCCGCTCGTCTCCAAGACAGGGGCTGGTTCAGGCGTTATCGTTGGTTCTGGAACGGCCGTCGCATCATCAACACCCTGCTCATTCGTCGCACCTTCATCCATTGGCGTCGGCGCATCCGCCGTTGTAGTTTCATCACGCTTGTCGGCGTCAACCGCATCATTTTCTGTCAGCATAAATTCAATCCAATCATCGAAATAGGGAGCAAAACTCCCTCTGGGTTTCATTAAAATTGTTCCTGATTAACAAATTCTTGCGGCTGTCATACCCCCACCTTCGTGAGAGCAGGCTCTGCGAAGGCAGGTATCCATCTTATTTAGGAATAGATTCCCGCCTGCGCAGGAATGAGACAGCCGATTTTCATAAAGGAACAACTCTCTTCTAATAACTAAAAGTTTCTATCAAATCATGGCAAGATGCAAACAGGAGGCGTTTGCGAGTATGCGCGTTAGCAAGGTTACAGAGATTCTAATGATCAAACAGGAAACGATTCACTCCTCGTCGTTCGCAAACAGGTTTCCTATCCCAGCGTATCCATCAAATCAATCATAAACTCGGCATCCTCCTGATCTACATTCTCCCAACTCTGGAAACCTAAACTCTCCAAAACCCCCACCCCTTTAGGATCAGCCGACATCTTCAACAGAAATTCACGAATTTGCTCGCGCTGCGCAGCCAGGCGCGGCCCAACCAACAAAGAATGATGAATGATACTAATTTGGCTCTCGACCAATACTTTGAGCTGCTCGCGCGTAAAATTAGACAAATTATCAAACGCCTCTTTCAAAAAGAAACCCACATCAGCCTCATCGCGTATCAACTGCTTAGCGACGATGACATAGCTGTCAACAACACGCTTTTCAGTGTTGTCGGCATTTAAGTCGGCCGCTTCCAACATGATCATACCCATCAAATGAACATCTGGGTCGTCGGTAAATGCAAGACGAATGCCTGGCGGCAGGTCTTCGACACAATCGGCGGGGTATTGGGCTTTCACGGCAATAACCGCTTCATCTTGTTTCCCCGCCGGACGCGCCAACGCGGTAAACCCCTTTTCCCGTATCAACATCGAAGCGTCAAACGGATTGGCGTAAATAATGTCCACCTGATCGCTGCGAATGGCTTCCCGCTGACTTTTAAAATCATTATACAACTCTAAATGGATGCCTTCACCCAGTTGTTTTTGTAACCAGGTGTTAAAAATATACCAGCCCGCAATAAGTTCTGGCGCAAAATCGGGACTGACAGTCATTTGGTAAGTCATGATTGTTCCTCCTGCAACATCTGGGCATATAATGCCAGAGCTTCGGCCATTTTTCGGGGCGATGGTTTGCGGCGCACCGAGGTGTATCCTACAACCTCTCCGTTGCGAATGTTGGGGATAACGGTGGCGTAAACTAAATAATAACCGCCATCCTTGCGTAAATTCTTGACATAACCATGCCATTTATTACCCGCTTCGACAGTATCCCAGAGGTCTTTGTAAGCCGCTTTGGGCATATCGGGATGGCGCAAGATGTAATGGGGTTGGTTGATAAGTTCTTCTTTGCTGAAACCAGACATCTCCACGAAGGCACGGTTAACATGGGTAATAATACCCGCCTTATCTGTTCGGGATACAATGAGCTTACCATCAGGATAAGGTGTCTCTATCTTGGTCACAAAAACTTTACGGACGCTGCCGTCATAAAAGGTTAATTCATATTCACGGGGATTACCGACGATATCGTCGAGGTTCATATCCTTCATTTTTTTCTCCATGCTGACTATTATTTTTTAGACAGCGCTCGCTGGCAAAAGTCACGCTAAGTCGCTGCTGGGTTGGGGCAAATGTAATTATGGGGAGGATGACTTTGGCTCCTTTACACCACAAACAGTTATCTAAGGCCTATTGTATACTGACTGAAAGATATGTAAATTGCCCGATGGTACTTATGACGACGAATTCGCATCTTTTCTGATGAATATTCTATGATGGCAACTTCGTTTTATTTGGGTGACAACGGCCGTTTCTGCTATAGTTCCCGCCATGATACGACGATTCCAACTGAGCTTGCTGTTGTGTCTGTTATTGTTAGCGGGAATGGGGAAAACGGCCGTTTCCCCCGCCGTCGCCCAATCAGGCACAGCCTACCAAGTTTTCCAACTCGTAAACGGCTTTCGGGCTGGGTATGGGCTGCCCCCTCTACAAGCCAACAGCGCACTGTCGGCCGCCGCCCAAAACCAGGCCAACTACATGGCTGCCCACACCATCTTCAGCAGCCATACCGGCGAAGGCGGCTCCACGCCCCAATCACGAGCCAACGCCTTCGGCTATGTCGGCTACGTTTCCGAAAACATCGTTGGCGGCACAGGCATGACGCCTAACCAGGGCCTAATTTGGTGGGAAAACAGCCCCGTGCATTACAACACCCTGGTCACCACACGTTACATCGAAGCCGGAACCGGCTACGCCACCAATGGCAGCGAGAATTTCTACGTGCTGGTCGTTGGACGGCCGTCCGACGCGCCGCCCAGCAACAATCCTTCTAACAATTCTCCCGCCCCTCTTTTCGTCACCCCCATCCAACTTTCAGAGCCAGGCGAAGATGGTTCCATCATCCATACCCTGCAAGAAGGACAAGCGCTGTGGAGCCTGGCGGCGCATTATGAAGTCAGCCTCGCCGATTTGATGTTGTTCAACAATCTGGCTGAAAATGCCATCCTACATCCCGGCGACAAAGTAATAATTCGTCTGGCAGAAGGGCAAGAACCACCGCCTACGCCTACGCCGCCGCTCACCCACGTCGTCCGCGAAGGGGAAAATGCCTGGGTTATCGCCGCCCGCTACAAGCTAAAATTAACTGATTTCTTTTGGCTGAATGGATTAGACGAGAATTCGTATTTGCAGCCGGGAGAAGAAGTGACTGTGCGGCTGGCAGAAGGACAAGCGCCGCCGCCCACGCCCACGCCCATCGTCATCCACACTATCCGCAGCGGGCAGACGTTATGGGATGTCGCCTTAACTTACGGCATTTCGTTGGATGATTTGCTGGCATTTAACGGGCTAAGCGCCGACGCCATTTTGCAAGTGGGCCAGGAACTGCGCGTGCGTCCGCCCGACCCGCCAACGCCGACGCCAACCGCAGCGCCGCCAACGGCCGTCTCCTTACCAACAACGACCGTCTCTTTGGCAATAACTACGCCAATCCCCGTTGAGCGCACGGCCGTTCCCACCCTCCCTGCCGCAATGCCGACGCCCACGCCAACTATAGGCCCATCAACCACGCCGACAGACCAAACCGGCTCCAACAGCGTCGTTATCCTGGCTGTCGGATTAACTATTGCAGCCGGGGCGTTGATTGTTATTGGGCGACGTTTATAAAAACGCAAAAGCGGCGTTGAGTGACCTCAACGCCGCTTCACGAATTTTCAAAAAGTTAAATCAATCAGAACGCCTAAGCCCCCAGAAGGCGGGCCACAGCGCCGGCGACTTCGCTGGAGCTGGCCGGTTTAGTCAAAAAGCCAGTCGCGCCGCTTTTCTCGGCTTCTTGCCGGATACGCCATTCGCCGCGCGCCGTAAACATGATGATGGGCAAGTTTTGGTGACGGCCGTCAGCCCGCAAGCGCTGTAACATCGTCAACCCATCCATTTTAGGCATATTCACGTCAGCGATAATCAAATCAACATCTTCCTTATCCAAATGAGCCAGGGCTTCCTGACCATCCTCGGCGGTAACGACTTCATAATCGCCGCTTCTTTTTAACATCATCCCCAACATCAATTGGGTAACTGGCTCATCGTCTACTACTAATATGACACCCATGCGATTCTCCTTCCTATGTCACAAGCTGTATTGAAAGAATCTGCTCCACCGTGCTGACAAACATCAATCGTTTGGGCTCCGCTCAATTTTGCACACTACAAAGAGCAATGTTGGTACTAAAGTCCTGTATAGATTACTCCGCACCACTTACATCATTTCTTACAACAACCTTTTCACCAAACTCCATTCATTTAGCCCCTTCCCCGGCTTATAGGTCACTTCATCCATCAATTCATGAACAAGAAATAATCCATAGCCCCGTATGGGTGCGTTATCCAAATCTGGTTCGGGCGTCGCCGCCATGTTAAAGCTGCGTCCCGTATCAGACAACTCCACAAGGAGTCGTCCCGACTCCTCCTCAATGCTAACAATTAGTTTAATTCGCCCGCCATTACCACTATAAGCATGTTCGACGATGTTGGTACAAATTTCATGGACAGCCAGGATGACGTTGTAGGTCATAGCCTCGCGGTCTTCAAGCCCTTTTACCTGCTCCAAAACGGCCGTCAACAAACCAGAGACCACATTCAAATGCTTAAACGTGGCCGGCATATCCAATCGAAAAACAGTTTTTTCGCTTTCTTCGGTCATGTTTTCTTGGGTCATAACAGACACCCTCTCTATCTGGTTTCCTTACGCCGCTAAACCTTTCAACACCATCACCGTCTGATCGTCATCCTGCGGCCGACCTGTGCTAAAGTCGCTAACGGTGCGGTATAACTCCTCCGCAATTTCCCGCGCCGATTTATCGGCCAACGATTCGATCAATTCTAACAAACGGTCATAGCCAAACATTTCATCGCGCTCGTTATGCGCTTCATTCAAGCCGTCGGTAGCCACAACCAATACGTCGCCTGGCCCAAAAACAAGCCGCTGATTTTCTGAGAAACTGGTCGGCAAGATGCCAACGGCCGTGCCATCGGCTTCCAACAAGCGGGCTTTGCCGCCGGCCGGGCAATAAATAACCGGCGAATGACCGGCATTAGCATATAACATCTCGCGGCTGCGCGGCTGATATTGCCCGACAAACACAGTGGCAAACATACTCACTTCGGTAAAATCATCATACAAATCTTTGTTAGAACGCCCCACCACAAGCTCTGGCGTCGGCGTAGGCGCGTCATGGACTTTGGAACGAATCACCGTGCGCGTCATCGCCATCAGCAAGGCCGCCGACAACCCTTTGCCCGATATATCGCCGACTGTGAAGGTAAACGGCCGTCCATCCAAATGTAAAAAATCATAAAAATCGCCGCCCACTTGCAGCGCCGGCCGCGAACCGGCCCAAAAATCAATCCCCGCAATAATCGGCTTGCGCTGAGGCAGCAAATTCAACTGCACCCGCTGCGCCAACTCCATCTCCGTTTGCATCTTGGCCTGCGCCAAATTCTCCCGGTAAAGCAGCGCATTCTCAATTCGCGCCCCGGCATGTTCGGCAATAGCCCGCGCTAACTTAATATCCGGCGACATAAAATCGCCCCCAACCTTATCCACCAACCCCAACGCCGCGCGAGTCGAATCATGCAATTGAATAGGCAGCAAAAGCAAATTCCGCACCGGAATTTCCTCACTCATCACATCATCTTCACTCAAAAGGAGATCGTGACCTGTTTCTTTAATAATATCCAGCAAATGTTCCAACGTCGCCAAATCCAGAACTGGATCGGGAAATTGATTAATAAGCCATGAGCCATCGGCGCGCTGCACCATCACAAAAACGGCATCCACTTTGACAATCCGAACCGTTTCACGCGCCAAACGCGCCAAAACCTTGCTCAAATCCAACTGATCCCGCATCGCCTGCGTTAAGTCATACATCGCCAGCAATTGGTCTTGGGTATCCACCAATTCGGCCGTTACGCTGTGCAAATCGCTGGTTGACTGGATCAGGGAGGAGATTAGTCGCGCCTCATTCTGTAAACGCGCCCGTGCCGCCGAATCATCTGGCCCAATAACGCGCAGTTCGCCAACTTTTTGACGGCCCGCCCAAAGATTTTCGACTAAGGTCGCCGCTTCAGCGTCGGCATAGGGCGGCCAACATGCCAAAGGCATGTCGTCTGCCGAAACCATAAACGCTTCCGCTCCAGCTATAAGCCACGCCTTAGCCAGCGCGGCGAAGTGGGCATGTTGTGTTGCCAGAATAGTGGTAAGCATGTGCGGTTCCGTTGATAGTGAATAATTGCCAGCGTTTTATGCGCTGTCGCATTTTATGCGCTGTCGCATCTTATGCGCTGTCGCATCTTATGCGCTGTCGCTTAAGATGTAAACGCCTGCAAAGCTTCATCCTCTCCGGCAAAAATTTCAAACGCCTTATCCAAACGAGTTAGCTCAAAGATCATACGGACAGGGCGCTGCAAACAGCACAAACGCAAATCGCCCTTACGTTGACGCGCCCGTTTCATACCAGAAACCAATGTGCTAAGCGCCGTTGAATCAACAAAGGTAACGCCGGCTAAATTAACGGCGATATAGGCTGGTTCGCGGAGCGTGGCATTGTGTAAGAAATCGTCTACCGGTCGAGCCGTATGCGCGTCAAAACGCCCCTCTAATTCCAGAACAGTTATGCCATTGATATGTTTCGTGTTCAATTCCATCTAACAACTTCTCCATAAGGTAAGATACCTAAAGTTGATACCGGCCGCTTAGTTTTTATCTTTGCAACACATTTACACAAATTTTCACGAAATAAAGCCGTAATTCGTGAAAATTCGGGCTAATTCGCTGCCAAACATTATTAGCGACAACTTGGGTTAAGATAAGATTTTGTCCGCTTTTGCTCAGTTTCGCGCCCGCTTTATCCATGCAGCGGGAGTCTGTCGCAATATCTTCATATCTTCGCGCCAGGTGCGTGTGGCTGCGTAGTACGTGTCGGTTATTAAAATTTCGTCTAATTCGCTCTTGCGGTCTGTCTGAATATACCACAGCCCGGTGAAGCCGGCTTGATTCTGGTGCCTTTGAAGCTGCCAGGCTTCGGAGATGCGTTCGGCTTGGGTTGGCAGCAATGGTTTGACGCCGACCAAGCTTATATCGCCTTTGAGGACGTTCCACAGTTCAGGCAGGCGATGTAAATCCCATTTTTCTAACCAGGCTGCCAGGCGCGGCTCACGGCCGTTTGCGCGGCGTGTATTAAACTGCAAAAGAGAAACAGCTTGCAAAATGGGGGAACGGCCGTCTTCCGCCAAACCCACCTGCCGACCGAGACGCTCAACCCGATTAAACATCCGCCCAGTCGTCAATAAAGTCAACAAACCAATGAGTAGGGCAAACGGCAAAGTCAACGCCAGAAAAATGAAGGCAACGGCCGTGTCCCCAATTCGCTGCAATCCATTATCCAGCAAAGCCGGATGGGCCTCGCCCAATAAAAACGCATCCGCCACTTCTGAACTTTCCGCTGTGGCAATGTCGATCATTAAATTTTTACGCACCACGCGATTTTCAATGTTCACCAACTGGCCCACATACGTATTATCTAAAACCGCGCTTTGCGAAACAGTCGCTTCGTCGTCAATAATCACATTTTTGCCCAGAGCGACATTGGGGCCAAGCTCGACATTGCGCCCAATTTGGCAGTTATCGCCAATGTAAACCGGCGGCGCCAGCCGCGCGCTGGGATGGATGACATGGTTATGCCCCACCCAAATACCATCGGCAATTTGCCGCGCTTCCAGCGACCGGGAGGTGCCATCTAAAACATGGCCTGAGTTATCGGAATAAGTCAAAGCGGCTTCCTGCGCCGCCCGATAATCGACAAAAGAGGCCAATGGGTTCCAATACCCTTCAGCCACATAGCCATGCACGGGCAAATCGGCGGCCAGCAAAGCCGGGATTAGTTGGCTGCCCATGTCAAATGGCGTCCGCGCCGGAATCATTTCTAAAATGCGCGGCTCAAAAATAGCAATCCCCGTTTGGCGTAAGGAACGGCCGTCAGCACGGCTGTCATCCAATCCGCTCCCCATCTCCGTGATCCGATCCGCCGCGTCCAAACAGACCGCTTCGCCAGAGCCGTCGGCGCGTAAAACAAGCGTCGCCGCGCTTTGCCGGGCGCGATGCTGCGTCAAAAGCGCGGCGATATCCAAATCAATAATCGCATCGGCGGGTAACACCATGAACGTGTCGGTTAACGCATGTTCGGCCCATTTCATCGCCCCGGCCGATCCCCACGCTTCACGCTGCAACAGATAATCAATCGTTATGCCCCAACGACGGCCGTCGCCGAAATAAGCCTCAACGCTCCCGCCCAAATGATACAGGCTGACAAACATCTGTTTGAACCCCTGCCGAGCCAGCATTTCAACGGTATAGACCATCGCCGGTCGGTTAGCGACGGGAAGCATGGGGGCGGGAATTGTTTCTGTTAACGGCCGTAATTTATTCGTTTCACCCGTGGCCCAAAGAAGTACCTGCATACACCTATCCTTTCTTTCCATTGTTAGATGCAGCCAGGGTCGCTTCGGTCACATTTTCAAACAAAGACAATACACGGTCAAATCGGGTCATCTCGATGACGCGCAAAGCGTCTGGCAAACAGCCCGCCACACGTAGTTCCCCGCCCTGGCCTTCAGCCTGCCGGTGCAGTTGAGCCAGCATGGCTAAACCGGCGCTGGTCAAAAATACCATCTCCGAACAATCTAACGTTAAATGAGGATTTTCAGCTAACAACGCCGCGCAGGTCGCCTGTACATCCGACACTGTGGCCGCGTCCAGACGGCGCGGCATTTTAGTGACCTGCCACAGCCCTTGACTGGCTGACGGCGTTTCCACGACAGCCGGCTTGTTTGCCGGCAGCGTGCGCGCCTGGCGCGCCGCCAATCCGGCGGCTACATCGTCCAACATATCAAAGAAACGATCCAAACGCATCAGCGATAAGGTCTGCTGAATAGGTTTAGGAACGGCCGTTAACCACAACTTACCATCCAAATCACGGGCTTGTTTAGCCAGCCCCACCAACGCCCCCAGCGCCGAGCTGTCCAAAAAGGTCGCTTCGGCCAAATTAACGATGAGATAGGGCGTTTCAGCCAATGCCGCCTGCCCTTTTTCAAGGAAAGCGATGTGATTTTCGACGGTTAACCGGCCCTGCACAGTGAGGACGGCCGTGTCGTCCACCACCACCGCATCCCGCGTCGGCAGCAGCGGCGACGACGCCTTCCTTTGCCGCATAAACCACCATTGGCGCACAAAAAACGAGCCAAACGCAGCCAAATCCACCACATAACGCCGCCATAAACGTCGCGGCTCCTGCGCCAACCGAAATACCCACTCCAAACCCGATTCCTGCATCCATTCCGGGGCGCGTTTCGTCTCTCCGGCGATAAAATCCAACGTACCGCCAATCCCAATCATCACCGGCACGCCTAACTCACGGCCGTACATCCCAATCCACTTCTCCTGCTTGGGATTCCCAAACGCCACCAACAAAATATCCGGCTTGGCCGCCTTAATATCATCCAAAACCGAACGATCCATCTCCAAAATCGGGCCATATGGCGGCGAACAAACCCCGGCAATCTTTAGTCCCGGATGTTTCTCCTGCAAAATGGCGCCGGCGCGGGCCGCCACACCGGGAGCCGCGCCCAGCAAATAAAGCGAATATCCTTTTTCTGCCGCCCGTTCCGCCAAAGCCGGAACCATATCAGCGCCGGTCACCCGCCCTTCCATCGGCACGCCCAACAATCGGGCGCCCCAAACCAACGGCATTCCATCGGCCGTTGCCATATCGGCCTCTTGCAAAAGGTAACGCAGCTCCGGATCGCGCAGCGCCTTCACCGCAAAATCGGCGTTCACCGTCGCCACCTGATGCCCCTTGCCAGTCTCCCGTCCGACAGCAATAAATTCGTCAAGGCGTTCCAATGCCTCATCCATACTTAAGTCGTCAATGGGGACATTTAGAATTATGAGTAGTTTACGCATCATAGTTAATATTATCGCTAGATGACGAACAGTAAGCGGAGTTTGGTAAATGAATTTCCACCTTATCGCCAATTACCAATTACCAATTACCAATCGCCTAATAGGCATCCTTGCTAAGTAAAACTGCCGGTATTGTCCGCGCCAAAATCTCAATATCTTTGGCTAAGCTTTGCTCGGCAATATATTCCAAGTCAAGTTCAACCCATCGTTTAAAATCCAGGCTGCTGCGCCCAGACACTTGTTGCAAGCCGGTAATGCCGGGCACAGCCCCCAAGCGCCGCATCTGATCAAATTGATATTGGGCCACTTCAATCGGCACTGGCGGGCGCGGCCCAACCAAGCTCATTTCTCCCTTGATTACGTTGAGAAGCTGTGGCAGTTCATCAATGCTTAATTTGCGGATGATACGGCCGACTGGAGTTACGCGGGGATCGTTTTTCATTTTGAAAACGACTTCATCGGCCTCATTTTGGGCCATCAGTTCCGCTTTGCGTTCCTCAGCGTCGGTATACATAGAACGAAACTTGTAGCAATAAAATGTTTCGCCCCATTTACCCACGCGCTCTTGTTTGAAAAAAACCGGCCCCGGCGAATCAATTTTGATGATCGCCCCTACAACGGCCATCAATGGCGAAACCGCTACAAGCGTGACGCTGGCGATGAGAAAGTCAAAGATTCGCTTCAGGTTGTTCTGAATTTTGTGGCGTATGGCCCACATCACCAAGCGTAAACGCATACGCTGGGCCGAACGCACACTTTTGAAGCTGCGATTGGCATAGATTTCCAACATACGGGCTGCTTTTTCATCCCGTTCGTGCTGTAAGGCTGTTTTTGTTTCTGTTTCCATAGAACTACCCGTTGCGCGCGGTTCGCACCCATTCGTCTTGGTTGCGCCCCAGAAGAATTCGCACGTAAAGCCAGATTTTCCAGACGATGAAGGCGGGCGCGTAGAACAATGCCTTGTATATTTTCTTGGGCGCTTGCGCTAAATATAACCCGCCGAAGACGTAAATGATGTGACCCAAAATAATGAATCCGCCCAGAATGAGATTGATCCAGCCCAGACTGGCATTGGCCGGAGAACTGGCTTGGGCGAAGGCGAAGAGGATGACGGCCGTTACCGCACCCAATCCGCTCAATCCGACCAACAAAGAAAAGGGCGGAATGATATGTTCCATCACAGCATCAAAATAGAGGTAGGCACGGCCGTATTCCTTCTGTTTCAGCGCCAATCGCGCCTGGCGCAGCAGGGCAGGCACATAACGGCGAGCCATGTCCAGACGACC
>JANTGY010000102.1 GCA_024762695.1 Anaerolineae bacterium | reverse complement strand
TCGTCGGCAACCGAACCCGCGTTAAAGTGAAGAAAAACAAGGTCGCCCCCCCCTTCACCGAAGCCGAATTCGACATCATGTACAACGAAGGCATCTCAATAACTGGAGATATTCTTGATTTAGCGGTTGAGTACGAGTTGATAGAAAAGCGGGGAGCCTTTTTCCGCTACGGCGAAACATTACTGGGGCAGGGGCGAGAAAATGCCAAGGTGTATTTGGCCGAAAACGCCGCTATGTTAGACGAGTTGGAATTCCTGATCCGGCGTGAATCTGGGCTTTCCATAGACGAGTTTCAACCGGCTGTTGAAGAAACAGAAGAATTGACTGAGGTCGCTGATTTTTAGTGAAAAATGGTTGACAGGTTCTTCCTGAATGCTATAATTGCGCCTTGTCTTGAAAGTATACAACTGTGTTCTGTTCCCAATGTGATAATGAAACTGATCGCTTTAATGCGCGGAGCGCAGAAAACATCAAACCCTGCGTAGGAGAGCGCTGTCATGAGTGAAGAAACTACTGAAACATTAGTGGAGGCTGAAGCCCCCACAACAATCAACGATCTTAAGCCTAAAATGCAATTGAAGGGCATTGTCAAACGGCTGGAATTGTATGGTGCGTTTGTTGATATTGGCGTTGGCGTTAATGCTCTGGTCCATATCTCAAAGCTGAGCAAAGAGCGTGTAAACCGCGTCTCCGATATCCTCAAAGAAGGCGATGAGATTACGGTATGGGTTGAAAAAGTCAATCCTGCAAATCAACAGGTCATGGTGAGCATGGTTGAACCTCTAGCTGTTGAGTGGACTGATTTGAAAAATGGACAGGCCTATACCGGACGGGTGAATCGCCTGGAAAATTTTGGCGCTTTCATAGATATTGGCGCTGAACGGGAAGGGCTAGTGCATATCAGTGAATTGAGCCATGGCTATGTTAAGCATCCTAGTGAGGTTTACAGTGTGGGCGATGAAGTTCAAGTGCAAGTCCTGGGGTTTAGCAAGCGGAAACGACGCATTGATTTAAGTATTAAAGCGCTGTTGGAAGCCCCGGAAGCGTCTGAGTCTTATGGCGGTCGTGGCAAAAATCAAGCTGATAGCTACAGTTTTGAGGTTGAGGAAGAGTTTGAAGAGGAAATAATGCCGACGGCGATGGAGATTGCCATGCGCCGAGCGATGGGCGAGCCAATGCCTAGTCCGACGCGCGGTAAAAAGCGTAGACGGCGTAAGAGTCGCGCTAAAATGCGTGAACAACAGGAAGATATTATGCACCGGACATTGCGTGTCCGTCATGATGGATAAGTGATTAATTTAAGCAAACGAAAAAGCCCCAAATAAGGGGCTTTTTTTATTGCGTTGGTTAGTTGCCTTGTGTTTTAGAAAACCCTTTCCGGCCAATCCAGCATCCAGGCGGTAAGCTTCTCGCCGGCGGCAATAAATTTTTTGCCTTCTGGCACGATCAGGAGGGCATTGGCTTTGACGAGTGAGGTCATCATGTGGGAGCCTTGTCCGCCGGTGGTTGTGCCGAGGTAGTTTTCGCCTTGCCGTTCAACGATGGCTCGAATGTAGCTTTCGCGCCCATCGGAGTTGATGTCATCTTGTAGGGTGACGGTGATTTGGGGGCGGTCAAGTTTGGTGTGTCCAGCCATTTTTAGAATGGCAGCGCGGGCAAACCGTTCAAAGGAGACCATTGCCGAGACGGGGTTTCCAGGAAGTCCCAGGTAGGGGATGCCGCCATATTTTCCATAGGCGAGCGGTTTGCCGGGACGCATCCGCACGCGCCAAAAGGCGACGTTACCTTCATGTTCCAAAACTGCTTTGACGACATCGTAAGCGCCAAGCGAGACGCCGGCGGAACTGACGAAGAGGTCAACGCTGGCATCTAATCCAGCTTGCAATTTTGTGCGGACGTCGGTTTCTGTGTCGCGGGCGATGCCCAGAGAGATTGGAATGCCGCCGAGAGCCAACACTTGCGCGATTTGCGTGTAGCCATTGCTGTTGCGTATTTTTCCTGGTTCCAGGGGCGCTGTAACGGGGATTAGTTCGTCGCCGGTGGCGAGGACGCCTACTTTTGGCCGTCGAATGACGGGGATTTGGTGGACGCCGAGGGAGGCGAGGATGCCGACTTCCTGGGGGCGCAGGGCGTGCCCGGCTTGCAGCACGGTTTGTCCTGCTTCAATATCTTCGCCGATGTGGCGGATGTAGTCGTTTGGTTTGACACTGCGATGGATTTGAATGTAGGGGGGTAACGGCCGTTCTTTACCACGCCAGGGTTCATTTGTGTCCTCTACTGGGATGACGGCATCCGCCCCGGGCGGCATGGGGGCTCCAGTCATGATGCGGGCCGCTTCGCCTTGTCTCAGTTCTGTTGTCATCACTGCGCCGGCGGCGATGTCGCCAATGACGTGTAGCTCGACGGGCGAGTCTGGTGTGGCGTTTGTTGTATCGGCAGCGCGTAGAGCGTAGCCGTCCATCGAGGAATTGGGGAAAGGGGGGAGGCTGTCGTGGGCCGTAACTGGCTCAGCTAAAACGCGCCCTAGCGCTTCCAGCAAAGGAACGTATTCAGTTGATAAAATCGGGATGCCAGCCAGGATGATTTCTAGGGCTTCAGAGACGGTTATGTATTCTTGTTTAGTCATAAGTTAGGGATCGTAATTTGTTTACGCCTCCTTTCAAGCGATTGATTAATTTCTTGCGTTCTGCGGCGCTGTTGGAGTGGGGAAAGGGCAAGGCCGGGATGCCAGCGTTGAGGAAGGGGCAAAGTTGTTCCCAGCCATCTCCTTCTGTGATATTGAATACGAGGAGGTCGTTGGGACGGCCGTCAAAATAGGCTATGACATCCCTGTTGTGTTGTTCATATCGCTGGCGGTAAATGGTTTCATTACCGCGCGGATTGCCGATACCGTATATCCATTGGCGCATTGGAGTTGTTTTGCCGCCAAAATGGCGTAGAGCGCTGGTCAGCCATTGTTCTGTTGGCCGCATGGTCAAGATAAATTTGCTGCCAGGAAACCGCTTGTCAAGCTCGCGATAGATGACCGGCCAGGGATTATCTTGGAACGCGTCGTAATCTTGGACAATGTCAAAGGCTTGAACTAATACCGTGTTGGCAATGTCATTGTCTACTAAACCGAAGGAGCCAGTCACCCGATAGCCAAGCAAATCTAGCGCTCTGGCCAACGAAGAGGTGCCAGTTTTGTGGAAGCCGATGCCAAAAATTTTACCGGAATACATGCTCATTTTGATTTGGCGTCTCTTTTTTAGGCATAAATTTTCTGTTTATCTGGCCTCGTTTCCATAGTACCTGGTCTCTGACCGGTTTGGGAATGCGCTTGCGGGCCAGATTTCGCAGGCGATGGCGTATGGGCCAGAGTAAATCCAGAAAAAGATTTAAAATTGTCCATAACGTGCCCCCGCGACGCATTGGTAAGTAATCAAAGAATTCTAATTCCTGACCGGCTACCCAGTTGAACCGTTCATGTTTGCTGCGACTCCATTTAGCCCACCGATTAAGCGGATCGAACTCTTTTGTTTCTTTGATGGCTTGCCAGTTAATCCCATCTTGGGGATTGAAATAGGTCGAGGAACCACGAATGGGCGTTTCGTTTTGATAATCATATTTGTTGGGATCAACGCCGATGAAGGTGAAGATTTGTTTCAGGATGTTTTCTTTATTGTTGACTAAATCTTCGTAGCGAACATAGGTGATTTGGTCGGCATGGTTAGCGGTTACCGATCGGATATCGCGAGCGGATCTGGCCCATTTTTGCGTGGAGTCTTCAAAAAACCAACCAAATGTGCGCTGCCCAGACTCGACGACGGAACGGCCGTCACGCACAATAACAATGACCTTAGCATCCGAAATCTTTGGTAAAAGCGCAAGATTTTCAACGGAAGGAGTGCGGGCGATGACGACTGGCGGCGAAGGCTTGACCCCTTGCAGGTATTTTGGATTATGGGGGTGTTCGGCCAACCAGCGAGGCGATGTCAGCGAAATTAGGTAGGTTTCCAGCCCGTGTCCGAGAGCTTTCAATAGAGGGTCCTTGAGCGCTTCGTCATGGGGCCACCACAATTTTTTCCACGATTCATGAACTTGATTAACGTAATGGTTCAGGTCGTGGGCGTTGGCAATGAGGAAATCTTCAGATATGCGCCCCGTTCCGCCGCAATCGGGATGGGCGCAAATTAACTCATATAAAAAATTAGTTCCGCTGCGGGGCATTACGCCTAGCAAGAAGACAACACGCGATGGATAGGCGACATGCTTTTGCTTAAGCGCATCTACCGCCGCCGTGGTCTGTGACATTTTTGAATTCCCTTCTTTTCCTTGAATGGGTTGAGGGCGCTGCGGTCAATCCTAGTCGGCTAATTGGCCGTCTAATTCTAGAACATGGGCGGATCTTTGCAGGGCGGTTAATACGTTACCAATATGCGCCCACAAATCCAGTTGTCCATCAAAACAAACGCGGCTGAAATCTGCGGTCGCTTCTTCAACGTGCGTCCGATCCACCCCGGCGGCGAATTTGAGGTTTTTCCATTTTTTGCGAATGGATTTGAGTTTAACGTCGGCGATGTTGCGCGACGGCCGTACCAACGCCGTCGCAATTACTAATCCTGTAATCTCATCGCATGCCAAGAGCGCAAAATCAATCGGTTTTTCCCGCTCAACGCCCGTTCCTTCCGTGTAATGCGACAAGATCGTGCGAATTGTCGCCTCATCCCAGCCGCGCTCCCGCAAAATATCGGCACCTTTGATGGGATGTCGGTCCAAATCGGGGTGAATTTCCCAATCAAAATCGTGGATTAACCCCACGACCTCCCAGTAATCGGCATCTTCGTCCAACTGCTCGGCATACCAGCGCATCGCCGCCGCCACCGACAGCATATGTCGCCGCAGTCCGGCGTCCTGTACAAACTCACAAACTAATTTCCAAGTGGAGTCCCGATTCTTAGTCACGTCAGCCCTTATGTTATTTCGCCCCACAATCACAGCCGCCATTTTCATGCTTCGAGCAGCCGGCCTCAGCCTTCTTTTGCAGCGCATGAAGCTCGTCCAAAGGTTCAATTTCATGTTGGAAAACTTCATGCCATTCGCCATCAATATCCACCACTACCGACTCGCGCAGCACGCGCACATCGCGCACTTTGCCGACGCCATAGGGCGTCCCAATGCGTTTACCCCGTTTCGGCAGCGTTTTCTTCGCTTCTACATATTGTTCATATTCAAAAACCAGACAGCAGCGCAAACGACCGCACATCCCCGTAATCTCCTGCGGACTGAGTGAAATACCCTGCGCTTTAGCCATCCGAATCGAAACCGGGCTAAACTCAGTGAGAAAAGTGGAACAACAGCGCGGCGCGCCGCAAGCGCCATAGCCGCCTAAAATTTTAGCCACATCGCGCGGTCCGATCGACCGCATTTCAATGCGCGCATCAAAATGCTGCTTCAATGTATTTTGCAGCCGTTTGATATTTAATTTCTTGTTTTCTGTTGCATAATGAAAAGTTAGCCAACGGCCGTCAAAGCTGTATTCCGCCTTAACAAACTTGGCGTCCTTAATACCTGATTGGCTGGCTTTCTCGCGGCAAGTGATTAGCGCGTCCAACTCTTTGGTTTCCCAAACTTGCTGCATCACCAAATCGCGGGGATTCGCCTTTCTTTCAATCCCACGCAAGCTATGTTGATTATTGACTTGCTTTGGGTCAATATAAGCCATCACCTGGCCCAATTGCCGTCCCCGCTGCGTCTCTACAACCACATGATCGCCAGGATTGATGTCCTGATCGCGGTTTAATTTAAAATGATATAGTTTTCCCAGTTTCTGAAAGCGCACCCCCACCACGGATGATCGTTCAGTTATTGTTGTTGCCATGTTAAAACTCCGGTTATCTGACCGCGCATCTTCTACAAATAGCCGGAGAAGACACTGCCAGCTTGTTATTTAAGGTTGCATAGTTATAACCAATTTAAGAAAAATAACAAAGCCGCGTTAATGAAAAGACGCAATCTCTAAGATTGCGTCTTTTTAGTTGACCTAGAATATAAGCCGGCGATCAGGCATCAGGTCGGCTCTTAAAGCATTCGGGATGATTTGCCGGTTTAGCCAACCATGTTAATGGGGATAAAGCCGCCGCTGTCTTGACTAGCAATCGTCAGCACACTTACACGAGCCGCTACTTCTTTGGTTACTTGTTTAATCGCTTGTGCCGCTTCCGAATCGGGATGGGAGACCACAATCGGTTCCCCGTTGTCACCGCCAATTCGTACTTGCGGCTGCAAGGGAACAGTGCCTAGATACGGTGTGTCATAATCGGTGGCCAGCTTTTCGCCGGCTCCTGTGCCGAAAAATTCGCCGCTCATGTTTTCGATAACGCCAATAATGGGCACATCCAGCTTTTCAAACAACTTAAGACCGCGTAAGGCATCAGCAGCGGCAACTTGCATTGGCTGTGTGATGACGACGGCGCCAGAGAGTGGTAAGACCTGCGCCAACGTTAGCTGCGCGTCGCCCGTACCAGGTGGCAAGTCAATCACCAAATAATCTAACTCGCCCCATTCCACATCGGTCAGAAGCTGTTGGATGGCGCTGTGCAGCATCGGGCCGCGCCAGATTAGGGCCTGGTCTGGTTTGACTAAAAAGGCCATGGAGATGAACTTAACGCCAAATCGTTCGGCCGGAACCATTTTACGGTTGCGCGGCGGCGGCATCTGGTCAATGCCCATCATCATGGGAATGTTTGGGCCAAGAATATCGGCGTCTAGCAGGCCGACACGGGCGCCTTCTTGCGCCAGAGAGATGGCCAGGTTAACGGAAATGGTGGATTTGCCCACGCCGCCCTTACCGCTGGATATGGCGATGGTGTTGCGGAACTGCTGCCCGACCTGACTGCTAATGCGATTGTCAGTAGGAACGCTTGATCCAAACTTAACGGTGACATTGCCCATACCGGGGATTTTAGCCAACGCCGCTTTGGAATCATTTTCCATTGTGCTTTTGAGAGGGCAAGCGGGCGTTGTTAACATTATTGTGAACTCGACATCATTCCCCGTGATCTTGATGTCGCGGGCCATGTTGAGCGAAACTAAATCGCGATGGAGTTCTGGCTCAATGACGGTGGAAAGAGCGGCCTTAACTGCTTCTTCGGTCAGGGCTTCACTGGATTGATTTTTAAACATAATTTTTTCCTAGGGTTAGTTGTATCCATACAGTTACCTTTTGGTTGTCATACCCGCCTTCGCGTATCCATTGTGGATTCTTACCTTTGCAGGAATGACCTGTATAGTGTTACGGTTAATTGATGCGTAAATTTAGGTAAACCACAAAAAGTGGTTTGATAAAAAATGCGCTAATTCTTTGTGGTTTACTCAGGGAAAACGGGAGAACCATTGTTTCCTAATTCAACTTACTTTCCCGTTTTCACCTAGAAAGAGTCTACTCTTTAGAGTAGACTCGCAATTATGACACAAAATTAAATAAAAATGGGTCTGTGGCGTTAGAAGTCAATTAGAAAAGACAGAGCGATAAGACAAAGATAGGGGATGAAAGGCTTTTGTCTTATCGCTCTGTCTCTGTCTTTTTAATAGAGCTTGCCGCGATATACTAGTTGACGGGCTTTGGCTTCTTCCATGCGTTCTTCTTGTCCGCTGGCTTCGCCGCCTTTCTTGTTTTTACGCCGTTCTTTGGCAAGTTTGACAAAATCACGAGCGGAAGCTTCGGCTTCGGCCTTTTTAGGCGCAATCTCGCGCCAGTAGCTAATAGGTTTGCTGAGCCGTTCTTTGTCATGGATGTGGGCCGTTGTGCGGTCGTAGCTGGCTAGCTCGTAGTCATGATCCATTTTGATAGCATCGAAGGGGCAGAATTCGGCGCAAAGGCCGCAGTTCATGCAGATGTCTATGTCGATGAAGAATTTTTCAGGCTCTGGTTTCGGACGGCCGTTAGGTTGTTTGCCCCGTTCAATCCAAATACATTGAGGTGGACAGACTTTTGCGCAAATTCCGCAAGACGTACACCAGTCCTGTCCCCACTGCTGCCCGGCGGCCGGTTCATCTGTTACCAAAAAGGGCACAAAACGAAACCGCTCCGGCACAGGCAGCTTTTCTTCGGGGTAAAAAACGGTAATCGCGCCTTGGCCCTTCAAGCTTTGGCGGACTAGCAGCGCTTCATCATTGTAATAACGGCCGCCGTTAGTCAGCCATCTAAGATCATCCAGATAGGTGGCGACGAAATGTTTCATCGTAATCGCCATCCCTTTGATAATTCCGAGTCCGTACATAATTTTCCTCAAAGGCAGAAATTAGAAGGATGAAAGAAGAATATTTGCCTTCACCCTTCTGCCTTCTGATTTCGTTATCTGTCTACCTCGCCAAGAACAATGTCAATGCTGCCCAAAATAGCAACCGAATCGGCTACCTTATGGCCTACTGTCATTTTTTCCAGAGCCGTCAAGTTGATGAATGACGGAGCGCGGACATGATACCGTTCTGGGTTCGAGCTGCGTCGTTTAGCGGTTACGTAATAGCCGAGTTCGCCTTTGGGGTTCTCGACACGGCCGTAAGCTTCGCCGCCGGCCGGCATTCTAAGGGCATACTGTGGTTTGCTGCCGATAATTGGCGCGCCTTCCGTCGCTTTAAGATGAGGTAAAACCTGCTCCAAAATACGCAAACTTTGGCGCATCTCATCCATACGAATGAGAAAGCGATCATAAATATCCCCGTTATAACGAACGGCGACATCAAAATCCAGGTGTTCGTAATAAGAATATGGCTCGGCGCGGCGTACATCATACGGCACGCCGCTGGCCCGCAAAACCGGCCCTGCTGCACTATAAGCAATTGCATCTTCTGCCGACAAATAGCCGACGCCAATGCTGCGATTACGCAAAATTTCGTTCCCTGTCATCAACCCGTCGCCTTGTTCCAGCGCCTTTGGTATCCGGTCGTAAATCAGATCGTGCAAGAATTGCATGATGGGTTGCCCGCGCACATCGTCGGGTAAATCATAAGCGACGCCGCCAAAGCGCATGTAATTGCACATCATACGCGAACCGGCAGCCGCTTCAAAAAAGTCGAGGACAAGTTCACGTTCAATGTAGAAGTAGAGCATCGGCGTTTGCATTGCGCCCAAGTCGTTGAGCAAAAAGCCCAGCGCCCAGAGATGGTTAACAACTCGCGTTAATTCGACCATCAAAATGCGAATCCATTCTGCCCGTTCCGTCACTTCGGCGCCCATTAGCTTTTCTATCGCTAACACGTAGCCGTGATTATTGGACATTGAGGAAATATAGTCGAGACGGTCGGTGTAGGGGATATTTTGGATGAAGGTGTTGCGCTCGCCAATTTTTTCATGGTTGCGATGCAGATACCCCATCACTGGGCGTAGCCCCATAATTGTCTCGCCATCAAGGGTGACGACCATGCGGAACACGCCGTGCGTTGATGGATGCTGAGGCCCCATGTTGACGATAACCTTATCGGTTTTCAGGCCGGGTGTGGCATCGCGTGAAATGGTAACGCCTTCATACATATTGGTTTCGACTTCGTATTCACCGCCAGTCGGAACCCAGCCTGATGGATATTGCACATTTTTGCCATAAATGTTTTGTTCTTCCGCACGGTGCACACTGCCGCCAGGCCAACGGCTGCCGAATGGTTTAGCGTCTGCTTCATAGAAAGGTTCGCGCCAATCCTTACGCAGCGGATGTCCATGAAATTCATCCCAGGTGAGAATACGGCGCAGGTCGGGATGTCCATCGAATCGGATGCCGAACATATCCCACGCTTCGCGTTCCTGGAAGTCGGCGCCGGGAAAGATGGGAACGAGTGAAGGCACAATAGGGTTGTCGCGGTCTACCTGGACATGCAAAACGACGGCGCCGCCGCCTTTCTCGATGTTGTAGGCATGGTAGACCACTTCAAGTTTATTGTCTTCTATGAGGTCTACGCCAGTGACGCTGGAAAGGTAATTGAATCCCAGATCATCGCGCAAAGCTTCGGCTACTTCCACGATATTATTGGCATTGACAACGACGCCGCTGTAATTTTCGCGCGAGTCGTCAACGACAGTGTCGGGATAGCGTTTTTTAAGGGCGGCAATGGCTTCGTCTACCGGGTTGTCGTAAACGTCAGGCGTGCTGCTGGGTTCAGGAGTTTTGAGCATTGTATCGGTCATAATCTCTTAATCTCGTAATCGCTTAATCGCTAACGGCCGTTTCAGCTTTAGCTTTTGCCGCCTCGGCTTTAATGATGTCTACTTGGCGTATATCCACTAAATCGGGGCCAAGCACTGGCGTTGGCACAACTTCGGCGGTGGGATCGTCTTTACGATACCAGGCTACATTGGCGATGGATTGCTGATCAATTTTTTCTTGCATGGCAATCATGCCATTAAGGAGAGCTTGGGGGGTGGGCGGGCAACCAGGAATGTAGACGTCTACAGGTAGGAATTTGTCAATGCCGTCCACAACGCTGTACCCTTCTTTGAAAGGGCCGCCGCCAGAAGCGCAAGCTCCCATGCTGATGACGTAATGTGGTTCGGCCATTTGGTTGTACAGACGAACGATGGTTGGCACCATTTTTTTGGTGACAGTGCCCGAAATAATCATGACATCGGCCTGGCGCGGGGTGGCGCGGAACACTTCCATACCAAAGCGGGCGAAATCGAAACGACTGGACGCAGCGCATATCATCTCGATGGCGCAACAGGCAAGGCCAAAACCCAACGGCCACATGGAATTGCGACGCGACCAATTGTAGACAGGGTCTAACAGTTTGGCTAGTGTGGTGATGGTGACGTTGTCTTTGAGTTCGTCCGGTACGTTAGGTGGAGCGGCCCCAGGATCGATTGGGCTTGTGGTCATAAATATGTAGCCTCCTCATACCATACGGTTTGAATATCGAGTAAAATTTGTTCGTTAACGAGATTTGGGTCATCGCTGAATCCAGGTAAGGATTGCACTAATTGGGCGAGTTCGTGGAGTCCCACACTTTCCGGGTTGTGGTGTGGACAAAACTCGATGAGGGCCATTACGATGGCGTAAGTTGCTTCCCAATATAATTCAGGAACCTGGTCTGTCAATGTTCCAACTCCCGTCTGGAAAGTTCGCAGGGAAGTATATTACATTGTGGCGTAGAGGGCGAAAAATGGTGACATTTGTCATGTGCAGAGCGGTGTTGTGAGCCATGTGTTTAGAGTGGAGGTTGCTTGATGAAAATTTTATTGGTTTCGCCGTATCATGGAGGCAGCCATGCGGCTTGGGCGGATGGCTTTGGGCGACACAGTGCGCATGAGGTTTTGGCGCTGACGCTGCCGGACCGGTTTTGGAAGTGGCGGATGCATGGCGGAGCGGTGACGTTGGCGCGGCGGTTTATGGCGGACGAGGCGTTGGTTCCGGATGTGGTTGTGGCGACGGATATGCTGGATTTAACGACGTTTGCGGCGTTAACTCGTCACAAATTGGGTCGGACGCCGTTGGTTTTGTATATGCACGAGAATCAGTTGACGTATCCGCTGCCGGAGAATGGGGATGCGGGGCCGATGCG
>JANTGY010000101.1 GCA_024762695.1 Anaerolineae bacterium | reverse complement strand
CCTTGGCGTCGCCAGGCGCGCAGCGCCGAGGCGACGCCCCTAAAGATTGGTCATTAGAATTTGAAGCGTACAAGTTTTTTTATGAGTTTGGAAAGACTCTGTTGCCTGCCCCTAACCCATGCGGTAACATTCGACGATAGTTGGCGAGCAACTATGGTTGCCATTTAGGAAAATCTTATGGATTCTAAGCTCTCTCGTTGGTGTGATGGTTTGATTGAGGCCGGTTGGTTAACGGCCGTTATCGCCATCCCCCTTTTCTTCAACATCCACTCCGACCGTGTATTTGAACCGGATAAACTGACCTTGCTGCGTTCCATCGCCTTGTTGATGAGCGCCGCCTGGATGGTAAAATTCATTGATGGTCAACGCTGGCGCGATTTGAAATGGCTGCGCTGGCGCGATGAGGATTCTATCTGGCGTAAGCCATTTGTTTTGCCCGTTTTCTCGTTAGTTGTGGTGTATCTGATTTCCACCGCCTTGTCGGTGACGCCGCGCATTAGCTGGGCCGGGTCGTACCAACGTTTGCAGGGAACGTACACGACCCTGTCTTACATTGTCGTATTTGCCTTGATGGCCGCCACCATTCGGACGCGGGCGCAGGTGAGCCGGGTTGTTACGGCCGTCATCATCACCAGCATCCCCATCTCCTTCTATGCTTTGCTGCAGCATTTCGATTTAGACCCGCTGCCCTGGGGCGGCAACGTCGTGCGCCGCGTTGCCGGGCATATGGGCAACGCCATTTTTATCGCCGCCTATCTCATCATGGTCGTGCCTCTGACTATCGCCCGCATCATTGACGCTTTTACCAAAATTTTAAGCGACGAAGAACTGGCCGTCGCCGATGTGATTCGTTCGTCTATCTACATTTTTGCCGTCGCCATTCAGCTTATCGCCATCTATTGGTCGCAAAGTCGCGGCCCCTGGCTGGGGTTGTTCGTGGGCCTGTTCGCTTTTATCTTGGTTGTCCTGGTCTCATTGCGAAACACAGCGTCTGAGACCGGAAGATTCCGCGCCGGGGAAGCAGGCAAGGCGTTGGCTTTATCCGTGGGGGGAACGGCCGTTCTCTTTACCGCCTTTTACTTTTTATTTGACGCCTTGTCGGCCACTGGCCGTTTTGCCGCTTTAGCTGGATCGGCCGTTTCCATCGTCGCTTTTGCCGCCGCCGTCGGTTTGGTAGCTCTTGCCATTTTTGTCATGATTGCCGCCCGGCAGGGCTGGCGCTGGCTGTGGTTGAGTTGGCTGCTGTTGGCCTTTATTGGCGCCGTTTGGCTAACGGCGTTTAACTTTGGCGATGAATTAGAGGCGCAATATGGGGAAACGGCCGTGCTTGGTCCCGTCACCGACGCATTTGTCGCCTGGCAAGATTTACCCGCCGTCGGCCGTTTAGGCAAGCTGCTTGAATCTGACCGCAGCACGGGTAAGGTGCGGGTGCTGATTTGGGAAGGCGCGCTCGATTTACTGGCCGTGCATGAGCCGCTGCAATTCCCTAACGGCGAAGAGGATGGCTACAACTTCTTGCGCCCCTTGTTTGGCTACGGGCCAGAATCCATGTACGTCGCCTACAACCGCTTCTACCCGCCCGAATTGGCGACGGTGGAAGCGCGTAACGCTTCGCCTGATCGTTCCCACAACGAAACTTTCGACGCTCTGGTTATCACCGGCGGCATTGGCTTTTTAGTTTGGCAGTTTTTGTATTTGAGCGTCTTTTATTACGGTTTTCGCTGGTTGGGCGTGGTGCAGTCAAACCGCGACCGCAATTTGTTGGTTGCCGCCTGGATTGGCGGGGCGGTTCTGGTAACGGCCGTCATCGTCCAAGCGATGGGCCTGCCCTTCTTCGGCGTCGCTATTCCCTTTGGCAGCATCATGGGATTGGTTGTCTACCTGATTTACTACGCGCTGACTGCTCAGTCCTCTGTCCAGCCCCCTGGCAGTCAGCCAGATGACGCGGATGAAGACGCGCGCGATCCGTTCCGTGTTGACCGTTTGCTGCTGGCGGCGCTGCTGGCGGCGACGCTGGCCCATTATGTCGAAATCAACTTCGGTATCGCCATCGCTGCCACACGCATCCACTTCTTTATCTACGCGGCGTTGATGTTTTTGATTGGGTATGGGCTGCCGCGCCTGCGGGAAACGGCCGTCGCCGAGACAACCGTGGCCCGCAAACGCCGGCGCGCCCCGCGTACCGCCGCCAGCGAAGGGGCGTGGACGCCATTGCTGCTGTTTGCTTTTATGATGGCGCTGATGATTGGCATCATCGGCTATGAATTTATGACCTATTCACTGCCGCCCGACGTAACCATTCAGACGCCGGCCGATTTGACGGCGGGGGATATTTTCAATCAATCATTCTTCATCAACGCCCGTAAAGGCTTTGTTGATTCGCCGTTCATTTACTTGATGGTTTTGCTTACCTGGTCGTTGGGAACGCTGGCCGGGGTTAGCGAGATGGTCAAGAATGGCGAATTGAAATTTACGGCCGTTTCCAACCCCCTTGACCCGCGCCGCAAGCAGATGGTTCTGGCCGTTTTGGGCGCGACGGCCGTGTTCAGTCTCGGTTACCGCTTCTTCACTCCAGCCGAATCGGTGGGGGCGACAGCCGCGTTGGGACGCAGCTTGCTCTTCTTCTGGACAGCGCTGGCCGTTTGGGCCGCCGTTCGCCTGATCACCAACATGCCCGCTTCCCGTTTGGCCGCCGGGTTGGTCGCCCTCATTGGCTTGATATTTGCCTTGCCCGTTTTGATTGCCGGCGGAACGGTTTTTGCCTTGGTAACGGCCGTGTTCAGTCTCCTCATCCTTTACCTGCTGTGGGAAAGACCCTGGTCAAATGTCCTGCTGCCCATTGGCGTGACCGCCTCCCTATCCCTGAGCATTGGTTTGATTTACGCTTTTGTGCAAGCCATCTTGCTCCGCGAATCGCTTTTGTATACCATGTTTTTCCAGGGCGTTGAACCAATATCTGGTTTATACAGGCTGTTTTTCCATCCCCAGGTTCAGATAGAAAGCATTGCCCAACTGCGCGTCCTGGAAGCCAATTTATCAGGCTATTTCTTGTCTGCATTTTATGTCTTTGTCATATTGCTGTTGTTTGTCTCTGCTGTTGCCCTGGCCCGACCAGCCGCCCGACGACTGCGCGAGGCGGGTTCAATGCCCGCTTATGTCAGTTTGCTGCTGCTGTTCATCTTCGCCTTTATCGCCATTGGCCGAACCAACACCCGCATCATCCAGGCTGATATTGTGTACAAGCGAGGTAAGCCGTTCGACGAACAGGCTACGCGCAACCGCGATAGCGAAACCTGGGATGCAGCGATTGGTATTTATGAACACGCGCTGGAATTAGCCCCGGAGGAAGATTTTTATTACTTGTTCCTGGGGCGGGCTTATTTGGAACAATCGACTATCGCCGAAGATGTGGCTGTACAGACCGATTTGCTGCGCACGGCCGAAACCCGCCTGCTGGAGGCCCAAGACATCAATCCGCTCAACACAGACCACACAGCCAATCTGGCCCGCTTGAACACCCGCTGGGTTCAGTTGAGCGGTTCCGACGCTGAAAAAGAGGCGCGGATAGCTGTTTCGGCAAAATATTATGAGGAGGCGCTGGCCCTCAGTCCGCAGAATTCCGTCATTCGTAACGAGTATGCCCGGCTGGCTTACGATTTGATGCGCGATTGCGACACCGCTTTGGCCTTGTACGATGAATCGGCCGCGATTGACCCGTATTACGCCGTCACCTTTTTCGCCCGCGCCGACGCTTATGTTGGCTGCGCCGCCAATGCGCCGGAAGAGGTGAAGCTGGATTATTATGAACAGGCTGTTGGCAGTTTGGAAGAGGGGCTGGTTCTCAATGCCGAAAACGGTCGTGCCTGGCTGCAAACGGCGCAGATTTACCAGGAGTTAGGCCGCTACGATGAGGCGTTGGCCGCGTATGAAGAAGTTCGTCTCAATAACGACGGCTTAATCCCTCCTTGGAATCTCGATTTCCTCATCGCTAATTTGCATTTGCAGATGGGTGATGAGGCGACGGCTTTGGCGTTGGCAGAGCAGGCTTTGGCCGCCGCTCCGGCGGAAGCGGCAGCGCAGATTCAGCAGTTTATCACGCAAATCACAGGGGAAGAAGCGGCTGCCCCAGCGGAAACTGAACTGGCGGGAGAAATGGTGGAAATGGGAGAGGAACGGCCGTTAGCCCAACTTGATCCCGCCGCCCGCAACAACTATTACGACGCCTACCCGCCCACCGTTATCGACACCGCTCAAACCTACGAGGCCGTCATCGTCACCGCCCACGGCGAGATGCGCATCCGCCTTTTCGACGACGAAGCGCCGCTGACAGTCAATAATTTTGTCTTTTTAGCCAATCAAGGCTTTTATGACGGCACGACCTTCCATCGCGTCATCGAAGGCTTCATGGCCCAGGGCGGCGATCCCTCCGCATCTGGTTCTGGCGGCCCTGGTTATCAATTTGCCGATGAGACTGAGAACGGTCTCTCCTTTGACCGGCGCGGTTTGCTGGCGATGGCCAATGCTGGCCCGGCGACTAACGGCAGCCAATTTTTTATCACCTTTGACGCAGCGCCCTGGCTGGATGGCAATCATACCATTTTTGGCGAACTCGTCGCCGGGGATGAGGTGTTGGCCGCTTTGACGGTGCGCGATCCGGCTACGGCCGTTGCCCCTGGCGACGTTATTGAGCGCATTGAGATCGTGGAAAAGGGATCATGATGCGTCTTTGGTCTTGCGTCGTCCATTATCCGTATGACGTAAGACAAAATGACGCATGAAATTGGACATGCTTACCTTCATCGTCGTTTTCCTCATCGCTCTCGCCGTAACCGGCATGAGCACGCCCTTTGTGCGGCGGGCGGCTATTTGGTTTGGTTTTGTCGATGCCCCTGCCCAACGTAAATTGCATAGTTCCCCGATGCCGTTGATGGGTGGGGTGGCGATTTTTGCCGGGGCGATTATCGCCGTTGTGATTTTTGCCGGAGCGCTGCCGCGCCAGGTAACGGCCGTGCTGCTTGCCAGCAGCGTCGTCGCCTTGGTGGGCCTAATTGACGACCGGCGCAATTTACCGGCCTGGGCTAAGATGGCCGGGCAATTCGTCGGCTTCGCCATTTTGGCCTATTGGGGTGTGCGTGTGCGGCTGCCGATTCCACTTTGGCTAAATTATGCCATCACCTTTGTCTGGTTGGCGGGCATCAGTAACGCCATCAATTTTTTAGATAACATGGATGGGCTGAGCGCCGGCGTTAGCGGCGTGGCGGCGGCCTTTATCTTGTTGATGGGTTTACAGAATGATCAGATTTTGGTTTCGGCATTGGCAGCGGCCGTTTTGGGCGCTTGCCTGGGCTTTCTGCGCTATAATTTCAAGCCGGCCCAGATATTTATGGGCGATGCGGGGGCTTTATTTTTGGGATTTTTGTTAGCCGTGCTGGCTTTGCAGCTTCGTTTCCCCGAAAACAGTAATTTTGTGACCTGGATGGTTCCTGTATTTATTTTGGGGCTGCCGATTTTTGACACGACTTTAGTGACGATTTCACGCATTCGGCGCGGCGTCAGCCCCAATACAGCGGGCAAGGATCATACCAGCCATCGTCTGGTGGCTTTGGGATTTAGTCAGCGGGAAGCGGTGTTGATTTTGTATTTGTTTGCCGGGATATTCGGTTTGATCGCCTTGTTTGTGACGCAGGCGACGGTGTGGGAAGGGTATGGCATTGGCACGGCCGTTGCCCTTGTTGCGCTTTATGCTATTTACAAACTAATTCAAGTGGAAAGATGAATTGGAGGAGCGAATGACAAAACAAAAAACAAATTTATCCGTATCGAAACGGCGCGAGGAACTACGGCGACAGCAGGAGGCCAAACGGCAGCGCACGTTAATGGGCATTGGCATAGCGATGGGCGTTCTCGTGGTGGGCTATACGTTGTGGCTGCTGTTTGCAAAAGCGGACGGTTCTGTGCCGGTGGTGTTGGAGGGGGAACGGCCGTTAGCCGCCCTGGCCCCCGCCGACCGTGAAAACTATTACAGCGCATATCCGCCGATGGTCATAGACCTCGACAAAACTTACGAGGCTGTCATTACTGTTGCCGGAAAAGGGGAAATGCGCCTGAACTTGTTTGCCGAAGCGGCTCCGTTGACTGTCAATAACTTTGTTTACTTGGCGAACCAGGGTTATTTCGACGGGCTGACATTCCATCGCGTCATCGAAAATTTCATGGCCCAGGGCGGCGATCCGACCGGGATTGGCACAGGCGGCCCCGGCTATGAATTTGCCGATGAAACGGATACCGGCTTTTCCTTTGACCGGCGCGGGTTGTTGGCGATGGCGAACGCTGGGCCGGGCACTAACGGCAGCCAATTCTTCATCACCTTTGTACCCACGCCGCATCTGGATGGATTGCACACTATTTTTGGCGAATTGACGGCCGGGGATGATGTGTTGGGCAGTTTGGCAATTACGGGCGCCGGACAACCGGCCGACATCATCGAGAAAATTGTAATCGTGGAAGAGTAGGGACGGCTGGCGCTGCTTTTTCTAAAGCCGGGGCCTGGGAGGTCCTTCTACACTGGTAAATGATCGTAGAGGGACCTCCCAGGCCCCGGTTCTAATCTGAACCACACGCAGGATATTGCACCGTATCCGAAGACCAGGGGATTGCGTACCAGGCCAGGTAATTGGCTAAATGGGCTATCCAGTAAGCGTTATTGTGGCCGCCGGGATTTAGCTGCCAGGTGTGGGGAATGTTCTGGGCAGCCATGTCCTCGTGCAGGCGGCGCGTGTTAGCGATGCCTCCATCGTCCGCCCCAATGTCCAAATAAATGCGTAAATCGCCCAAATCGTTGCTCAAGCCGGTGTACTGCGGGTTCAGGTCTGGCCCGGCGGCGATGTCGAGCAGGCTGGCGCTGTGTCCGCCAACGCTGACGAACTGTTCGGGATGGCGGAAAGCGATTTCCAACGCCCAATAACCGCCCCGCGACAGGCCGCCGATGGCACGGCCGTCCGCCTCGGCCCAGGCGCAATAGTTCGTTTCAATGAAGGGAATCAAATCTTCTACAAGGACGGTTTCGTAAGAATGGGGGCCGCCGGAACTGTTCAAAGCAATCCAGCCGCCGTCGGGCATGACGATGAGCATGGGCGGGATTTCATCGTTTTTGATGGCGGATTCGGCCGCTTCGTCCAGGCCCAGGTCGTCCCAGATGGCGTCGGTTTGGTTATTGCCGGGAAGCATGTAAAGGGCGGGGTAGGCACGGCCGTCTTCCTCATAGCATGGCGGCAAATAAATCCGGTAAGCCATTTCTCCTGCCTGGCTGGAGAAAACGGCCGTTTCGATGCGCCCCGACCCTGCGCAAGGCGTTGGCGTAAGCGTGGGGGGCAGCGTTGGCGTTGTTGTGGGGGCCGGTGTCGCTGACGGGATTGGCGAGATGGTGGGCGGCAGCGTGGGCGTCTTGGTTAGTCGCAGCGGAACCGTCGCCGCAACCGCTCGCGTAGGTAAAGGAGGCGGCGGCGCAGCGCAGGCGGCCAGCCACCATATAAGAAGCCCCGCGCCAATTGCCCACCATCGCCCAATCACCCCTTCACCTCTTCACCCCTTCACCTTTTCAAAAAGGCAATTCCCCCGGCGGTTCCGACATCAACTTCTGGTAAGCGCCGCGCCAAGCGCTGGATTTGCGCGTCATTGTTTTGATTTGTACGTCGGCAAACTGGCCGAATAATTCGGCCAGCAGGCCGGGCAGCAAGTCCCAGGCATTATTGCGTATCACATCCTCGATATTGGCGGCGGTTACGGCCGTCCACTCCCATTGGCGCAAAAAACGCTCCGCCTTCATCCAATAGCCCCGCTTTTCCCACGCTTCAACCGATTGTTCAACCCCCGTTTGAATTTCGCGCAGCAAATAAACCAGCATCGCCGCCATATCCTTCGCCTCCAAATCAATTTCTGGTTTTTGGCTTAAACGGCGCAAAATCTCGGCGATGGTGCGCCGGTGTTGGTTGCGCACTTTGGTGGGGTTGTTGACGTTAATCACTCGACTCATAGCATAAATTCCTTAATGTGAAAATGGCGAGGGCGGATCATAGCAAAGGCGGCGCTTTATGCAAGCTGCATCTCCCCAATGCAGTAGCCGAATCGTGCGTTATTTGTTTTAATAGCGCTCATCAGAGAGCCAAAGATTAGTTTTTATCAACCATTAAAATTCGAGTGTTCAGCAATCAGCAAATCAGATCGAGAATTTTTAGCTGAAGCGCTGATGGCTGAAAAGCGGAAATGCGAAAAAGGAAATATGATGGGTATGCAAGATGTTTTAGGACTTATTTTGGGCGGCGGACGCGGCAGCCGACTCTTTCCATTAACGCGCGACCGTTCCAAGCCGGCTGTGCCGTTGGCGGGTAAATATCGGCTGATTGATATTCCCATGAGCAGTTGTTTTCATGCCGGGATTGAGAAAATCGCTATTTTGACCCAGTTTAATTCTGTTTCTCTACATCGGCACATTTACAGCACCTATAATCGAGACGTTTTTACGCCGGGTTGGGTGCAGATTTTGGCCGCCGAGCAGACGCCGGAAAGCGCCGATTGGTATCAGGGAACGGCCGATGCGGTGCGAAAACAATTGATGGAAATCCGGGCGGCAGGCACAAAATATATCCTCATCCTGTCCGGCGACCATCTTTACCGCATGGATTACCGGGAATTTGTGCAGCGACACATTGACAGCGAGGCGGATGTGACCATTGCCGTGCAGCCTGTTAGCCGCCGGGATGCTTCGGACCTGGGCATATTAAAATTGGATGACGCGGGAGAGATAGTTCGCTTTGTGGAAAAGCCGCAGACGGATGAAGCGATTGCCGGGCTGGAAAGCGGCGACGACCCCGAAAAACCGTACATGGCTTCGATGGGCATTTATGTGTTTGACACAGAGACGTTGTTTGAGATGCTGGAATGGGATGGGGATGATTTTGGCAAAGATATTATTCCCGCAGCAATTAAAACACATCGAATAGTTGGCTATACGTTTGGGGGATATTGGGAGGATATTGGGACGATTCGCCGCTTTTTTGAGGTGAATTTGGAGATGACGCAGCCGGATGCGCCTTTTGATTTTTATAATCCTGTTACGCCGATTTACACCCATCCCCGTTTTTTACCCGCTTCGGAGGTGCATGGAGCGCATTTAAATAATGTGCTGTTGGCAGATGGCTGCCGTATTTTTAACGCTTTGGTGGATGATTCGGTGATTGGCTTACGGAGTATGATTGGGGCGAAAGCCCGCATTCAGTCGGCTATTTTGATGGGGGCTGATTTTTACGAGACGGAGGAGGATTTGGCGGAGAATGCGCGGTTGGAACGGCCGTCTATCGGCATCGGGGCCGGTTCGGTCATCGAGTACGCCATCATCGATAAAAACGCGCGGATTGGCAAGAAGGTGGTGATTCGGGGCGGCCCGGAACGGCCGGATGAAGAGGGAGATGATAGAAGTTGGTTTGTGCGCGACGGTATTGTGATCGTGCCTAAGAATGCCGTGATTTCCGACGGTACGGTAATTTGAGAGAGGGCGACACGGGCAATTACCCACCACCATGAATCAAAAGCGGAGGTTAGGGGATTGGGGGATTTTCCCCTAAATCAATCCCTTATACTTTTTGTGGTTTACCTGGCATCTGTTCGTAGTTAGCCACGCAGTCTTCGGAGTGGCGTTTAGGAGGCGGTACTCCGAAGAGTCCGTACTTTACTACAAGCATGTTATACGAGCATCTGTTCGTAGTTAGCCACGCAGTCTTCGGAGTGGCGTTTAGGAGGCGGCACTCCGAAGAGTCCGTACTTTACTACAAGCATGTTATACGAGCATCTGTTCGTAGTTAGCCACGCAGTCTTCGGAGTGGCGTTTAGGAGGCGGTACTCCGAAGAGATCGTTCTTTACTACAAGCATGTTATACGAGCATCTGTTCGTAGTTAGCCACGCAGTCTTCGGAGTGGCGTTTAGGAGGCGGTATTCCGAAGAGTTCGTACTTTACTACAAGCATGTTATTCGAGGAGCGTACTCAAGGTTGAAAGAGGCGGGAAACGCCTAAATCGGACTGCTGGGCGCTGCCGACGACGACGGTGATGGCGGCGCCGCTGGCGCCGTTGGGCAGTTCGATGAGGATGCGTTGGGAGCCGGGTGGGATGTTGTCGAGGGTGTAACGGCCGTCTTCCCCAGTTGTTGTTTGGATGTCGCTCAGTCCATCCACAGAGACAATGGCGTTAGCGATAGGCGTTTCTTGTAAGTTGACGACGAGACCCGTTACCGTGCCTGGCGGCGGCAGCGGGCGGTTTTGCCAGAAGCTGACGCCGCCCCAAATGAGGAGAGCGACGACGAGCAGCGCGCCCAAACCGATGCCGGCTTGTTTGAGTCGTCGTGAGAGAATGCGCTGCCGGTCTACGGCCGTTTGTTGAATATCCGGCGCCTGGGCGTCGCCAGCGCCGTCCAGGCGTAATTGATCCAGCTGCGATAAACGCGAGTCGTCTTCGCGGTTGGTCATGGTTGCTCTTCCATTGTAATTTCTACATTATCAAATGCGCCCTCCGACCAATCGTTGCCGACCCCAATGCCGCCATCGGGGATGGGAGCGGGGTCGCTGTAATCAATGGTCAAGACGCCATTCTGCCACACTTGAATGCGTTCGCCGATAACGGTGACTTGATAATTCTGGCTTTGCATGGGGTCGGCGCCGGTGTTGGCGTAGGCCAGCCAGGAATGCCAACGGCCATCCTGCATTTTAGCCAGTTCCAGAATGCCGTTGGTTTTGGGGACGACGGCGTAGTAGTTGTTGGTGTCCTGAAAGCGGAAGAGGACGCGGGACACGTCCCAGATGTTGCTGCCGGCGCTGTTGGTGGTTTGTAAATTCATCGAGAAGGTGTAATCGGAACCAGGCACGGCCGTTACCGCTTTTGACCACCTATCGGAGCTAGAGAAACGGCCGTTTTCAATCGCCCATGATCCCCAAATTTGCTGCCATTCCAGAGATGGCTCATCGTCAAACAGTTCGCTGAACGAGGCGGCGGCTTCGCCCTTAAACCCATCCAGCGCGCGCTTAATTCCCAATCCAGTTTGATTACCTAAAACGATCAGGACAGCGAGGGCGACAATCGCTACCAAGGCCAAAATAAGGCCGTATTCGGCTAACGATTGGCCTGATTGCCTTGCTGCGCTGCCCTTTTCTTTGTGTGCGTCCAATCCGTTTGTCATAAGTTCACCATCAACAGATATTTGTCCATGACAGTATTTTATCATGCCATGGCTTTGAGCGATGTAGGAGACGCTTACTATACAGGACTTTTCCAAACACATAATAAATTTGTCAGCTTGGGCAATGCTGCGCGTCAAACTTATATTTTGTGAGCCGCGTATTGCCCGCACGAGGCCGCTTCGCGCCCCGTGCGGGGGAGGGCTAAGGGGTTTTTCAATTTTTGGGGTCTTTGGCCCCAAAAATTGAAAAACCCCACTCCCCTTGGCGTCGCCAGGCGCGCAGCGCCGAGGCGACGCCCCTAAAGATTGGTCATTAGGATTTGAAGCGTAC
>JANTGY010000100.1 GCA_024762695.1 Anaerolineae bacterium | reverse complement strand
GGCTGCAAAGCGTGTATGCAAGCCTGCCCCTATGACGCCATTCACATTGACCCCAACACGAACACGGCCGCCAAATGTAATTTCTGCGCCCACCGCACCGAAATCGGACTGGAACCGGCTTGCGTGGTGGTTTGTCCTGAACATGCCATCATCTCCGGCGACATGAACGACCCCACTACGGAAATCAGCCACATTTTGGCCCGGCAGGATGTAACCG
Organism: Anaerolineae bacterium; assembly: GCA_024762695.1. Lineage (GTDB taxonomy): Bacteria > Chloroflexota > Anaerolineae > Promineifilales > Promineifilaceae > JACKCC01. The sequence goes on along the minus strand of JANTGY010000100.1, from coordinate 11,436 downwards.
TTCGCAAGCCGGAACAAGGCACATCGCCCAAACTGTTTTATATAGAAGGCAACGACGTTCTCATGCACCCCACCGCCACCGAGCGCACCCCCGAAACCTTCATGTGGGCCGACGTGGTTCCGCTGCACGGTGAAAACGGCCACCATGAAAATGGCGGCAGCAATGGACATGCCAAGTCCATTGAGGTCAAACCGCGCAATGGTTCAACAAACGCGATGGAAACCCTCATCCGCAAACCGCAGACACAGGGACAGCCCAATTACGGCCCCATCCAAATCGGCGGCAAGATGGCCGAGCACATGGTGCAGGTGGCCTACAATGCCCAACACAAAATCCCCTGGCATTGGCCCGTACCCGCCTACCTGACCACCAAAGGCATCGCCTCCGGCATTTTCATGATTCTAGCCCTCGGTTTTGGTCTGGGCTGGTTTGAATTTGACGGCTTGACGGCGTTAGTCGGCGGTTTCCTTTCGCTCATTTTCTTGGGCGCGACGACCGTTTTCCTGGTGATTGACCTGGAACGGCCGGAACGTTTCCTTTACATTTTACTGCGGCCCCAATGGAACAGTTGGCTGGCGCGCGGCGCGGTTTTACTCATTGGCTTTTCAACATTAGTTGGCCTGTGGTGGCTGTTTGAACTAGGCGGCTATTTGTACGATTATTCCAGCCCGATTGTGCAGGGGATTTTCTTGTGGGTGGGTCTGCCGTTTGCGATTGGCACGGCCGTTTACACCGCATTCCTCTTTGCCCAGGCCGAAGGACGGGATTTGTGGCAAAGTCCGCTGCTGCCCTTCCATCTGGTCGTACAAGCCTTCATGATGGGCAGCGCCTTTTTGCTCATCATGGATTTGTTCATCGCCGTCCCCGCCGACATCGCCCGCACATCGTTGATTATCTTCGTCGTCGCTTTGCTGATAGACGTGTTCGTCACCCTCATCGGCGAGTTCAGCGTTCCCCACGCCAGCGAGGTTGCCGCCACAGCCGCCCATGAGATTACACACGGCCGTTACCGCAATCATTTCTGGTGGGGCAGCGTCACCCTAGGCCATGCCATACCGTTAGCCCTGGCCCTCATTCTGTTCTTCACCTCGTCGGCCTTCATCGGCGCGGTAGCTGGATTGTGTGCGGCCGTTGGCCTTTACTTATTTGAATATGCGTTTGTGATGGCCCCCCAAGAGGTGCCCAACAGCTAAAGGTCTTGTGGTGGATGCCACCCGGCCATCACCCAGCGAACACGAGTTTTAACGATGAGCGAATGGTTTAACTTCAAGGCAGAGACGGTAGCGCGGCCAACGGCCGTAACACCCTCAACCAGCGTTCCCGATTCATCCCAGCGGAAATGCGCCGACCAACGCTGGGCGCGCGGGTTAAATAGCGAAGCCGTCTCGCCCGTTTCCGGGTCTCCCCCCGCCATTTGCACACCCTTGAATTCGTTACAAGAGCGGCAAGCCAGGCAAAGATTGTCGAGCGCAGTCTCGCCGCCAGCCGCTACCGGCACGATATGGTCAAACGTCAGCGCAATGCCCGATAAAACTTCTGGCGATAAGCAATACGCGCAGCGACGTTTATCCAACGCCATGATAGATTGTCGAATTTCAACTGGAATGTATGGACGGCTCATTGTGGAGTGGCGTTCAGATCATCCAAAGATGGTAAAGCATGGCCGCGACTTTGCAATAAAGCGTAAGCATGCGCTTTCCGCAACGTCAACGCCTGCGATTCATCCCTCAATTGATCCAGCAAAACGCGCCCTTCGGCCGTTAGCTGATTGGACTGAAGACGTTCCAGCATCACATCGTACAAAGCGACTTTATCAGGATTCATCGCGCTCTCTGCAATCTGCCACAACGCATTATCCGAAAGCTGGCTCATTGCATCCAATTCCGTTTGCAATTCTGGCGGCAAATCGGCTTCAACCGTTGGCGGCAAGAAGCGTTCAAGGGTTTGATGGGCGACATCATCCACAGAAGCCCGCATCGTTTTTGCCTGCTGCTTCAACCGACGATAAAGGGAATCGGAAACGGTAATTTGATGGGTATGCAAACTCATTTTCACGCTCGCTCGAAAAGCTTTTTAACAACCATTTCAGTCAAAATGAACAATCTCATTGTGCCTGATTTTATATCTTAAGTCAATTTGGTAAACAAAACTATGACCGAAAAGAAAGGAATTCTCAACTTACTCAACACGATGCTCAAAGTGGGCGCCGACGTGCCCCGCAAACCAGCATCGGGTATGACCAACGCGGGGGGGCAGGCGTTACCCGATTTTGCCGAGGCCAACCCGCAAGATGTGAAAATGATAGAAGTAAAGCAGGATGACGGCCGTCTCTCCCAATACCCGCCTGCCGAACACTGGGACAACTGGGTCGAGTGGGATGGCAAAGCGTGGCCCAAGAAAGTGGCCCGCCGCTACACCCTCGTCCCCACCACCTGCTTCAACTGCGAATCCGGCTGCGGCCTGCTCGCCTACGTAGACAAAGAAACCTTCGAAATCAAGAAATTCGAGGGCAACCCGCTCCATCCCGGCAGCCGCGGCCGCAACTGCGCCAAAGGCCCCGCCACCCACAACCAGATTTACGACCCCGAACGCATCCTCTACCCGCTCAAGCGCGTCGGCAAACGCGGCGAGGGCAAATGGAAGCGCATCACCTGGGACGAAGCGTTAAAAGAAATCGGCGCTAAAATGCGCGCCAGCCGCCAAAAACGGCGCGACGGCATCATGTACCATGTCGGCCGTCCTGGCGAAGACGGCTACACCAACCGCGCCATCCAGGCCTGGGGCGTAGACGGCCACAACAGCCACACCAACATCTGCTCCGCTGGCGCGCGCGCCGGCTACTACTTCTGGGGCGGCTTCGACCGGCCCAGCCCCGATTACGCCAATTCACGCACCATTTTGCTCATCTCCAGCCATCTAGAAACCGGGCACTACTTCAACCCCCACGCCCAGCGCATCATCGAAGGCAAGATGGATGGCGCCAAGCTCATCACCTTTGACCCGCGCCTCAGCAACACCGCCAGCATGAGCGATGTCTGGCTCCCCACCTGGCCGGGCAGCGAACAATCCGTCCTCCTCGCCATCGCCAACCACCTCATCCAAAACGACCTGTACGACAAAGAGTTTGTGCGGCGCTGGGTGAATTGGGAAGAGACGCTGGAAGCCGTAAACCGTAATCAGTTATCCGTAAACCGTCAAGAACTCGCCGACGAAATTCGTAGCGCAGTCAACGGAAAACGGAATACGGAAAACGGATTACGATTCGACTTATTCGATGCCCTTCTCAAAGACCTCTACGCCGAATTTACGTTTGAACGAGCGGCTGAAGAGTCGCAAGTACCGATTGAGCGCATCAAGGAAGCGGCCAAGCACGTTGCCAACAGCGAAGGCAAATTGGCGACGCACACGTGGCGCAGCGCCAGCATTGGCAATTTAGGCGGCTGGCAGGTGGCGCGGACGCTGTTCTTTTTGAATGTGTTGACGGGCAGCGTCGGAACAAAAGGCGGTACGTCGGCCAACAGTTGGAACAAATTTGTTCCGGCCGTCTTCAAGAAACCGCCCGCCTTCAACGCCTGGAACGAACTGCACATCCCGCACGAATGGCCGCTGGCTTTCTTTGAGATGAGCTTCCTCCTGCCCCACTTCCTGGAAGAAGAGCGCGGCGAGATTGACGTCTACTTCACCCGCGTCTATAACCCGATGTGGATTAACCCCGACGGCTTCATGTGGCTCAAAGCGCTGCAAGATGAAGAGAAAATGAAATGCCACGTCGCCCTCACCCCCACCTGGAACGAATCAGCCTGGTTTGCCGATTACGTCCTGCCGATGGGGCATTCTGGCGAGCGGCACGACATCGTCAGCCAGGAAACCCATGCCGGACAATGGATCACCTTCCGCCAGCCAGTGCGCCGCGTGGCGATGGAACGGGCCGGTAAAAAGGTCAAGTTCACCTACGAAGCCAACCCCGGCGAAGTGTGGGAGGAAAACGAATGGTGGATTCAGCTTTCGGCCACAATGGACCCGGATGGCAGTTTAGGCATCCGCCAATACTTTGAAAGCCCCTACCGCCCCGGCGAAATCATCACCGTAGACGAGTATTATCGCTGGCAGTTCGAGAACGCCGTCCCCGGTCTGCCCGAAGCGGCAGCCAAAGAGGGCTTGACCCCACTGGCCTACATGCGGAAATTCGGCGCGTTTGAAGTGACGGCCGAAAATTACACACCATATGAAGAAGTAATTGGCAATTCGGTAATTGACGACGATGGTAATTACCAATTACCTGATTACGAAATTGACGACCAAAACCGCGTTCACAAAAACGGCTCCGTCGTCGGCGTGATGGTGGACGGCCGTCCCAAAACCGGCCTCAGCACCCCCAGCAAAAAGCTGGAATTCTTCAGCCCCACCCTCTACAACTGGGGCTGGCCAGAACGAGAATACACTATCCCCTGGACGCTCAAAAGCCATGTCCATCCCGACAACATCGAATTTGACAAAGGCGGCATGCTGCTGCTGCCCAACTTCCGGCTGCCCACCCTCATCCACACGCGCAGCGCCAATGCCAAATGGTTATACGAAATCAGTCACAAAAACCCGGTTTGGATGCACCCCTCCGATGCCAAACGGATGGGCGTCGTCACCGGCGATTTGATTCGTGTGGAGACGGAAATCGGCTACTTTGTGGACAAAGTTTGGGTGACGGAAGGCATCAAGCCGGGCGTGATTGCGATGAGCCACCATCTGGGACGCTGGCGGCTGCAAGACGATGCAGGCATCGGCCCCGGCATGTCCAGCCTGGCCAAGCTCAGCGAAGAGGGCAGCGAACATCGGCTGAATATCCTCAAAGGCGGCGGTCCCTGGGAGACGTTTGACCCCGACACGAGCCGCGTCTGGTGGAAGGATGTGGGCGTGCATCAAAATCTGACCCACGCCGTCCATCCCGACCCCATCAGCGGGGCGCACTGCTGGCTGCAAAAAGCGGTCAATGTCCGCAAGGCCAACGCCAATGAGAAATACGGCGATGTGTGGGTAGACACGACGAAATCAATGGCGGTTTACCGGGAATGGGTTGGGCTGACGCGCAGCGCGGTGGATCATAGTCCTGATGGGTTAAGACGGCCGTTTTGGATGAAACGCCCGCTCAAACCGGTCAAAGAAGCGTATAAGCTGCCCGAAAAACCGTTTGGAAGAGAATGAGCAATGAAGAATGAACAATGAGCAAATTTTGTTAATTGGTCATTGCTAATTGTTCATTCAATTCGGAGGAATTATGTGGTTTGAAACAATTATCAGAGAGGAAACCGGCTGCGCGGCGTATATGATCGGCTGCCAGCGCACCAATGAGTGTGCCGTGTTTGACCCGTTGTGGGACATCCAGCCTTACCTGGACATGGCGAAAGAAAAAGAGTCGAAAATTCGTTATGTGATTGATTCGCACAGCCATGCCGACCATGTGTCCGGAGCGCGGCTGCTGGCCGAAGCGACGGGCGGCGAATTGATTCTGCCAGAATTGGCCGAGATTACGTATGAGGCCACCCGCGTGAAACATGGCGACTTACTCAAAATGGGCGGCGTGGGTATGGAAATTGTCCACGTACCTGGCCATCGCCCGGAGCAAATTAACCTGCTGGTGTACGATTACCCGCGCGGCGATGAACCCTGGTTCATCCTGACGGCCGATTTCGTCATGGTGGGTGATGTGGCTCGACCCGACCTGGCCCAAGCCGGCGACGAAGGCGCGCCGGTCTTGTATGATGTCTCCATTCCCCGCTTCTTGGGCTTGCCCGACCATGTAGAGGTTTATCCCGGCCATCTAGCCGGGTCCACTTGAGGACGTGTCTCCAGTGGCAAGGTTGTCACTACAGTTGGTTACGAACGACGTTTCAACGACGCGCTCAAGTTCAAAAATAAAGAACGATTCACGGCTTATATGCAGGATGAGCAGCCGCTCAAACCGGCTAATATTTTGAATATTGTGGCCACGAATCAGGGAAAGCGGCCGTTAACCCCCACCATCCCCAAAGCCAAACCCCTTTCCGTCGCCCAGGTTAAAAAACTGATGGCCGAAGGACACGCCGTCGTAGACGCCCGCTCCTCAGCCGAATACGGCTCTGGTCACATTGCCGGATCGGTCAACGTGCAAATGTCCAGCTCCGAATTCGAGCAGCGTGTCGGCTGGGTCATTCCCGACAACACCCCCATCATTCTTATCACCGATGAAGACGCCGACGCCCAAACCTGCATCTACAACATGGGCTTCATCGCCCTGGACGCCTTCGTCACCGGCTTCCTGGAAGGCGGTGTAGAAGCGTGGATGGCTGCCGGCGAACGGCTGGAAACCACGCCGCAGATGGATGTCCACACGCTCCAGCACAAACTATCCGTCAATGGCTTACAAGTGCTAGACGTACGTGAGAGCGACGAGTGGGATGAAGGCCACATCGAAGGGGCGCACTTCATGCCTTACACCAACATGGCTCCCCAGCTTGACATCCCCGCGCAAATCGACAAGCTTGACATTCCACTGGAGCAGAGCGTCGCTGTGACCTGCGCCACCGGCAAACGCTCCAGCACGGCCATCAGCTTGATGAAGCGGCATGGCTACAAACATCTTTACAACATCACTGGCGGCATGGAAGCATGGGAAGACGCCGGTTTCAAAATGCTCGACGCAGCGGGGAATGTTTGCAATATCTAACGAATCTAATGGGAGGATAAAACCCGTTTGTAGTAAGCCACGTAGTCTGCGGAGTGGCGGGCTAACGCTCAACGGTACTCCGCGGACTGCGTACCTGACTACGAACATATTAAAATTCGCAATGTCTAAATGGGGAAATAAAACCCGTTTGTAGTAAGCCACGTAGTCTGCGGAGTGGCGGGCTAGCGCTCAACGGTACTCCGCGGACTGCGTACCTGACTACGAACATGTTATGCGAGGAGAAAAATAATGTGGGATAAAATTTTACAACCCTGGCCCTGGTACATTACCGGTCCCCTGATTGGTCTTATGGTTCCGTCGTTGTTGTTATTTACGGGAAAAACCTTTGGCATTTCCGGCTCTTTCCGGCGCATTGACGCGATTTGTTTGCCCAAAAGCAAGCTGTCTTATCTACGTACCGACAGATGGCGCGACTACATCTGGCAGTTATTGATGGTCGCCGGGATTGTCATTGGCGGCTACATCGGCAATCATTTGTTGTCAGCCGAACCAGTTCCATTCCTGCCAGAGAGCTATTACAACACCAGCGGCGTCATCAAACTGGTAATCGGCGGTATTTTAGTGGGATTTGGCACGCGCTACGCCAATGGCTGCACGTCCGGGCATACGATTATGGGCTTGTCAAATCTACGTTGGCCCAGCCTGGTAGCAACAATTTCGTTCTTTATCGGCGGGTTGTTCACGACATTCGTGTTGTGATCGTTGTTCCAATAGGAGATTGACATGAGCTTAAAACGCACAATGGCTCTTCTCGTCGGTATTGCATTTGGCATTATTTTGGTCAAAGGGCAGGTTATATCCTGGTTTGAAATTCAAAAGATGTTCCGTTTCCAATCAGCCTACATGTATTTGGTGATTGGGTCGTCTGTTGTGGTGGGCGCAATTTCGCTGCTCATCATTAAACGGCTGGAAATGAAGACGGTAAGCGGGGAGGAAATTGAAATTCGGGAAAAACCGTTTAACAAGGGCGTCATTTATGGCGGCATTATCTTTGGCATGGGTTGGGCGATTACGGGCGCCTGCCCCGGCCCGATTTACGCTCAAATTGGCAGCGGCACGTATTTGGCGCTGGTGACGTTTGTTTCGGCGCTGGGGGGCGCTTATTTGTATGCACTCTTACAACCCAAACTCCCCCACTAGCAGGGGCTGGAGGCTAGGGACTAGAGACTGGGGTCAACCAATCTCTAGTCGCCAATCTCCACTCTCTAAAAAGAGATGATTTGAATATTGTAGATATTGCCTTAGCGCGGCGCCATGCGTATGCGCTGTTTGGCCACTTGTTTTTGAAGGGGGTCACGGCCAGCGCAGGCGCCACCCTCCCCATACTCCAATCCATCCCCGAACTGGCCGGAACGCTGCCGGAACCGTTTGACGCCGATGAAATGGCCGCCGAACACCAAGCCTTGTTCGGCTTCAATGTCTTCCCCTACGAAAGCATCTTTGTAGATGAAAGCGGCTTGCTGGGCGGCGCGGCGACAGATGCGGCGCTGGAAAGTTACCGGCAGGCGGGCTTCTCTTTTGGCGACAACAGCGCCAGCGCCGACCACATCGGCCACGAATTGGGGCTGTTGGCTCACCTTTCCGGCGCCGAAGCGGATGCGTTGGAAGATACTCTACCGCTGGTGGCGGAAAGAATGCGCGGTTTACAGCGCGATTTTTTGCAGAATCATCTTTTGCACTGGCTGCCGCCGTTTGTGTTGGCGGTGAAGGGGCAGGAACGGCCGTTTTACACCGCGCTGGTTGAGTTGACATTGGGGTTTGTGAATAATCATTACGAAGAAGTTTCGCCGCAAAGAGGCAATGAGCGCAAAGAAAAACTCTCCGCGCCCTCCGCGCCTCCGCGGTTAAACCTCAACAACGACAAAACCGGCCTCAAAGACATTGCCCAATTTTTGACCACCCCGCCCCACAGCGGCATCTTTCTGAGCCGCGACGATGTGGGGCGGTTGGCGCGGCGCATGGATTTGCCGCGCGGCTTCGGCGACCGGGCACAGATGTTGACCAATTTGATGCGCACGGCCGTGCAATACGACACCCTGCCCGCCCTGCTGCAAGCCATCCGCCAGCACGCCGCCGCCTGGGATGACGCCTACGCCCAAACCGCCGCCGCCTATCCCACCCTGGCCCCCTTCATCGCCCCCTGGCAAACACGCCTCCAAGCGACCCGGCAAATCTTGCACGCCATGCAGGAACAAACCCAAACCCTGGCATGAACACGACCGCTGAACCCCAACCCTTTGCCACCGTCGTCAACCAGTGGGCGCGCGACACCTCCGCCTTCCTCACCCGGCCCGCCGCCATCCTCCGCAACTACAAACGGGAAGATTTACGCCCCGACCTCATCGCCGGGCTAACCGTCGCCATCGTCATGCTGCCCCAGGCCATCGCCTACGCGCTGGTGGCCGAACTGCCGCCGCAGATGGGATTGTACGCCGCCATCATCGCCACCATCATCGGCGCTTTATGGGGATCGTCCCATCACTTACACACCGGCCCCACCAACACCACCTCGCTCATCGTCTTGTCCGGCCTGCTGACGGTAGCGGTTCCCGGCACGCCGGAATATCTCATCGCCGCCGGGGTGATGGCGGTCTGGGTCGGCGTGATTCGCCTGTTTTTGGGCCTCATCCGCATGGGTTTTTTGGCGAATTTTGTCTCCGACGCGGTGGTGATTGGTTTCACCGGCGGGGCGGGCATTCTCATTGTTGTCAACCAGCTTAAACATTTGTTCCGGGTGGATGTGGCCCGCTCTCCTTTATTTTTTAACACGTTGACGGAAATTGCAGGGCAGATGACGGCCGTTCACTTGCCCAGCTTGGCCATTGGCGTGGGCATGATCCTCTTCCTGATTCTGCTCAAACGGTTTAAACCGCGCTGGCCGGCCCCGCTGTTGGGGATGGTTCTGGCCTCCATCGCCGTCGTTTCCCTCCATCTGGAAGCCCAGGGCGTCATCGTCCTGGGCGAACTGCCAAAAGGTTTGCCGCCGCTGGCCCGTTTGCCCATCTTCGACCTCGACCTGCTGCGCCAGATGGCCTCCGGGATTTTTGCCGTTGCTATTATTGGCCTCGTCGAGGCCACCTCCATCTCCCGCGCCATTGCCGCCCAAAGCGGGCAATACCTGGAAAATGACCAGGAATTTGTAGGGCAAGGCATCGCCAACATCATTACCGGGATATTCTCCGGGTATCCCAGTTCCGGTTCGCTCACCCGGTCGCTGGTAAATTATGAAGCCGGCAGCCGCACCCAATTGGGCGCGGTCTTTTCCGGACTGTTTGTGTTGATCGCCATGCTCGTCTTTGCGCCCTGGGCCCAATTTTTACCCCGCGCGGCGCTGGCCGGACTGCTGGTTTTCACCGGCTCGCGGATGATCAATCGCTCAGAAATGCGCCGCATTTGGCACACCTCGCGGGGGGATTCGGCGATTATGGCCGGCACGCTGGCGGCAACGCTGCTGCTGCCGCTGGAAGTGGCCGTTCTAACGGGCGTGATGATTTCCTTTGCCCGTTACATTGCTCGAACCTCCCATCCGGCCGTCCATTCGATGGTGCCCGATGCCGCGTTTGCCCATCTGTCTTACCAGCCGGAAAAGCCAGAATGCCCCCAGTTAGGCATTCTGACCATTGAGGGGTCGCTTTACTTTGGGGCCACGCAGCATGTGGAGGATTCGATTCGAGAAAACCGGGAGACGCATCCGGGTCAGCAATTTTTGCTGCTGCGCATGAATCAGGTCAATCACTGCGACATTACCGGGCTGCATTTATTGGAAACCATTTTGCGCCTGTATCGGCAGCAAGGCGGGGATGTGTTTATGGCCGGCGTGCGCCAACCGGTCTGGGATAAGATGCGTCTGAGTCATTTTGACGAGATGTTGGGGGTGAGCCATTTCTTATCGGATGAACGGGCGATTGAGCATATTTTTTACAAGATTTTGGATCCGGGTGTCTGTATTTACAATTGTCCGTATAAAATTTGGCGCGAATGCCAAAGTTTGCCCAAGAGCGCGCGTGTGGAGCCGGTTCCGGCAGGCGTTTTGGTTCCGGAAACGGCCGTTATCCCCAATACCACCGCCGCCGAATTATGGCTGGCGCTCAACAATGGAGCGCGCCAGAATGGCGCCCGCCCGCTGGTCATTGATGTGCGCGAACCGTATGAGTTTGCCAACGGGCATGTGCCTACAGCCCAGTTGATGCCGATGCCGCAGATTATGGAAGGGGAAACGGCCGTGCCCCGCGATCAAGATGTCGTCCTCATCTGCCGCAGCGGGCGGCGCAGCGCCCAGGTATTATACAAATTACAAGAGCAAGGCTATGACAATCTTGTTAACCTGGATGGAGGCATGATTGCCTGGGAAGCAGCCGGACTTCCGGCAGTGATTGAATAATTAGTCAACAACTGGCCTTTGTTCCAAAAATTTAAACAGCCGTACAATCCGCCAAACCTCACAATGTCGCGGTTAACCGATAACAAATTTGAAACCGTAGCACAGTTCCTCTCTACACAACCAAAATCACGCATCAAAAAAATATATCTTACTATAAAGTTCCCAAAGATTTGGGCCTTTTTTTTCCGTAAGCATTCATCCAATAACAGTTGGCTGACTGGATGAAAAGCTAACGATTGAATGCTCCCATATTTCCGTCAACAAGCTTTATATAAACCACCAGGGTCTTTCCAAACTCATAAAAAAACTTGTACGCTTCAAATTCTAATGACCAATC
>JANTGY010000099.1 GCA_024762695.1 Anaerolineae bacterium | reverse complement strand
GTTATCACAACAAACATCTGGACTAAAAACATCGCTACCTCCTAAATCTCCGTGAACCTCTGTGCCTTCTCCGCGCAACTCTGTGTAACGGTGTAATTCGCGGAAATTCGGGCTAATTCGTTGCCGAAAATGATTAGTGGCAACTTGGGTTAATTTTACGAACGTGTAAGTTCGCCCTTTAGATCAGTCTGCATCAGCAATTTAACCGTTTCTGTGGGTAAATCCTGGCTGAGCAGATAAAACAACTTGGCTAGAGCGGCTTCCACCGTCAAGTCATAGCCGCTAATCACCCCGGCTGCGGCCAGGGACGCGCCTGTGGCATAATCGTTCAAATCCACGCTGCCGGACAGGCACTGCGTGCAATCGACGATGATAACGCCGCGCTCATTTGCTTCTTTAAGCGCGGCGATAAATGCTTGATCGTGCGCGGGGCCGTTGCCAACGCCAAACGCTTCTAAAACCAGCGCTTTGAGCGGCGCTTGCAAAACATGGCGCACCATATCGGCAGAGATGCCGGGGAAGAGGCGGAACGCGCCGATGCAGTTCCCGTTAAGGGGGTGGATGGTGAGCGGGGTGGTGTGTGCGGGTAACGGCCGTATCGCCCGCCAATTCAATGCAATATCAATCCCCACCTTGCCCAACGGCGGGAAATTGGGGGAATCAAAAGCGTCAAAGCCATTCGCGTTCACCTTCACTGTGCGGCAGCCGCGCAGCAGCTTATCGCCAAAATAAAGACAGACCTCAGGAATAGGATAATTAGCAGCCAAAACCATCGCCGTGATCAAGTTTTCGCGGGCATCATTCCGCACTTCGCACAACGGGATTTGCGAACCAGTCAAAATGACAGGCTTTTTCAAACCGTCTAGCATAAAAGGCAGCGCCGACGCTGTGTAAGCCATCGTATCCGTGCCATGCAAAATGACGAAGCCGTCAAAATCATCGTAATGATCGGCAATGTCCTGAGCGATTTTCAGCCAATCTTGGGGCGTCATATTGGCCGAATCCAACAGCGGATCGTATTCGTGCAGGCGATATTCGGGCATGTGCGGACTTTGCAGCGCCGGAATCTGCGCCATCTGTTCCGCCAGATAGCCTGGTTCCGGCGCATAGCCATTGGGCGTCCTTTTCATGCCGATTGTGCCGCCCGTATTGGCGATGTAAACTCGCTTTCTCATTTTAGTTTCAACAATCCAGAGTAGGGGCAGCGCCTTGTGCTTGCCTAATTGGACGACCACAAGGGTCGCCCCTACCAACGAAATATCATGGTTTTGCCTGGTACATCGGCGATAAAGCGCGTACCTGCTTGTCGGCGTGGTAGCTGCTGCGCACCAACGGGCTGCTTTCCACCCATTTAAAGCCCATTTCTAAACCAATTCGCTTGAGTTCGGCAAACTCGTCCATCGTATAATAACGCGACATTGGCAAATGTTTCTTGCTGGGCTGCAAGTATTGGCCAATAGTGAGAATGTCCACACCCCAATCAACCAAATCCTGCATCACTTTCAGAATTTCATCCCATTCTTCGCCCAAACCAACCATGATGCCGCTCTTGGTTAACACATCCGGCTCCATTTTTTTGGCGTTGACCAACGTGGCCTGCGCCCATTCGTAATGGTCTTGCGGCTGTACTTTACGGAAGAGGCGCGGCACGGTTTCCACATTGTGGTTAAGGATTTCGGGACGCGCATCCATAACGATTTTGAGCGCTTCTTCGCTGCCTTTGAAGTCGGGGATGAGCACTTCGATGGAGCATTCGGGGCGTACTTCGCGGATGCGCTCGATGACCTGCGCAAAGATGGGCGCGCCGCCGTCTTTACGCTCGTCCCGATTAACGGAGGTGATGACGACGTGGTTAAGGTTCATGTTTTTAACGGCCTGGGCGACGCGCTCCGGCTCTTCCCAGTCAATGGGTAACGGCCGTCCTGTCTTGACATCGCAAAAGCCGCAGCTGCGGGTGCAAATGTCGCCCAGAATGAGGAAGGTGGCCGTGCCCGCCCCCCAGCATTCGCCCATATTGGGACAGTGGGCTTCTTCGCAGACAGTATGTAGTTCTTTGCTGCGCATGAGACGTTTTAAGTTGCGGTAGGTTTCGCCTTTGGGCGGACGCACTTTAATCCAATCCGGCCGTCGCTGTGGGCGGGGCGACCCGGTTTTGATGGTATCTAGTTTGATAGTTGACATAGTTTTCTCCAAAAAAAGCGAGAGCGAGAGGATAGAGCTAGAGGAGAATACGTCCTCTAGCTCTCGCTCTATCCTCTAGCTTCACATGAAAGACACGTTCAAATGATTGGGCGATGTGGGGGATGAGGTCGGTGGTGAGGAACGGCCGTCCTAACACCCGCTCCATACTCGTCACTCCATGATTCTGAATACCGCAAGGCACAATCCCGGTAAAATAATCCAAATCCGTGGCCACATTCAAGGCAAATCCATGACTGGTGACGCCCTGATTGTTAATGTGGACGCCGATGGCGGCGATTTTTTCCAGGCCATCAGGCGTGTTTACCCAAACGCCAGTGAACCCTTCGTACCGCTGGGCGACAATGTCAAACGGCGCCAAAGCTTGAATCAACAGTTCTTCAATATCATGCACATACGCCTTGATGCGCGACAGGCCATGACGCCCCATCTGCGATAAATTCAAAATGGGGTAGCCGACCAATTGGCCGGGGCCGTGATAGGTAATATCACCGCCCCGATCAACGCGATGGACAGCGACGCCCCGTTTTTGCAAGGTCATCTCATCCCACAACAGGTTTTCGCTATTTCCCCGCCGTCCTAACGTGTAGGTGTGGGGATGTTCCAGTAAAAGCAGTTTGCCAGCCAGCGCGGGGTTTTCGGTACGGGCGGCAACCAGTTGCTTTTGCCGCGCCCAGGCGTCCAAATAGGCAACCTGACCAGCCCATTCGAGTTCTATTTTCATGATGTCGCGCCGCCTTGACTAGAGCGAATTGACTGCATTGCGCGTTTCCACGCCGCGCAGACAGTCCAACACTTGATTGACGATTTGCGTAGCCACATTGCGTTGGGCTTCGGCTGTGCTGGCGCCCAGGTGGGGCGTGTGCAGCACATTGGGCAAATTTAGCAAGGGATTGTCATCGGCCGGCGGTTCTTTGACGAAAACATCCAGCGCGGCGGCTCCGACACGGCCGTTTTGCAACGCTTCAGCCAACGCAGCTTCATCAATCAGTTTGCCCCGCGCCACATTGATGATGACGACTCCTTTTTTCATCTTTTGGATGGCGGCCTGGTTGATCATTTTGGTCGTTTCGGGGGTAACGGCCGTGTGCAAAGTTAAATAATCAGCCTGGGCCAAAACCTCATCCAGTTCAACCAACGATACGCCAACTTTGGCCGCATCTTCCGCCGGCACAAACGGATCGTGAGCCAACACTGTCATGCCAAAAGCCTTAGCCCGCTCGGCAACCAGGCGGCCAATCCGGCCAAAGCCGACAATACCCAGCGTCTTACCAAACAATTCCACGCCGGCAAACTGCGCCCGGTTCCATTCTCTAGCGGCCAATGAGTTGTGCGCTGGAACGGTGTGGCGGCTGACTGCCAGCATGAGAGTCATTGTCTGTTCGGCCGTCGCCACGCTGTTGGAGCCAGGCGTATTCATGGCAACAACGCCATGTTTAGTCGCTGCGGCCAAATCAATGTTGTCCACGCCAATCCCGGCGCGGCCAATGACTTTCAGGTTTTTGCCAGCGGCGATGACGTCGGCGTCGGCCTGCGTGCCGCTGCGAATAATGAGGCCGTCATATTCGGGCATAATTGCCAACAGTTCATCTTTGCTCAGTCCAGTTTTCATGTCGTAGGCTGCGTCGGCAGCTTCTTCTAGCAGTTCCAAACCAGCCGCGCCTAATTTATCAGATACAAGTATGCGATACATTTAAAAACCTTTATTGAAAATTAATACCTTCGCCAATTTTGGAGAATTGGCCTGTCATACCTGCGGAGGCAGGTAGCCATCTTTTTATTACTCGAGTGGATTCCCGCCTTCGCGGGAATGACATTTCGAAATCTCGGCCAAAATTTAGTTTGGCGAAGGTGTTGGAAAATATCTCAATGATTTGATGTAGGGGTTGTGCCTTGTGTCTGCCCAATTGGGCGACCACAAGGGTACGCCCCTACTTTTTGATACGGTCTACTATTGCCCTAAAAATTCATCAATCGCGGCAAATAACTCTTCCATATCGGCCATTTGCAGGTCGCCCATGTGGGCGATGCGGAAGTTTTTGCCTTTCAACGCGCCATAGCCATTGGAGATAATCATCCCTTTTTCACGCAAGAAGGCGTTGAGCGCCGGAATGTCGTAGTTATTGTCGTTGCTGATGCAGGTAACAGTGGGCGAACGGTATCCTTCAGGGGCAAAGGCGGTCAGGCCGCGTGATTCGGCCCATTCGAGGGTGCGGTCGCGCATCGCCAAATGGCGCGCGTAGCGATTTTCCATGCCTTCGGCCATCATGTCGTCGAGTTGTTTGTCCAGGGCATAGAGGAGGGAAACGGCCGTTGTCGCCGGTGTCTGGTTCTTCAACAAATACTTCTCCAAAACCAGGAAGTCAAAATACCAACCCCGATTGGGAACCGTTTTCGCCTTGGCCATCGCCCGGTCGGAAACGGCCGCAAAGGCCAATCCGGCCGGTAAGGCAAACGCCTTCTGGCTGCTCGTCAACAGCACATCCAAATCCCAAGCGTCAAACGGGATGGCTACGCCAGCCATACTGCTGACCGAATCCACCAGAATCATGATTTCTTCGCCATTGGGAGCCTGGCGTACCGCTTGGGCAATCGCTTCGATAGGATTGGTCACGCCCGTGCTCGTTTCGTTGTGGACAACGGTGATGGCGTCAAATTCGCCGCTGGCCAGTCGCTCGGCGACGGCTTCCGGCAAGATGGGCTGGCCCCATTCGGCGTCCAACACCGCATTATCACGGCCGCAAGCGACGGTGATGTCCCGCCAACGGGCGCTAAACGCGCCATTGACGCAGTTCAACACTTTTTTGTTGGCGACGTTCCGAATCGCCGCTTCCATGAAGCCCGTGCCCGTCGATGCATTAATCAGCACGCGCTTTTCGGTCATGAATACTTTGCCGAGTTTAGGACGAATACGGCCGATTAAATCCAAACATTCCGGCATCCGGTGCCCAATCATCCAGTTTGTCTGAGCATCCAACACCTCTGGTCGCACTTCGGTCGGGCCGGGAATAAATAATTTAACATGCTTGTCGGCTCGATTATTTTCACTCATTATGATGGTATCTCCTTCGGAATGGGACGCAGATACATGTAGGAGAAATACGTCCTCATTACTTAATTGCGAACAAAGTAATTTGAATTGTCATTCCCGTGCAGGCATGACAACGCGATGATAATTTACTTAACGCTCAAAAAATGAGAGGTAGGAATCTGACACGCGGCCAAGTCCCTACCCCTGTGCTATTTGCAAAGAGCAATTTTCAATCTTACACACTGCCAATTTTACCTTAGATGGCGTAAAATGGGTCATAGTTTTTGATTGATGAGGTTAGGAGATTGTTAATGATTAAACAACGCGCTTCGGTTGGGCGGTTTGCGGCATGGCGTCGGCTAGGTTTACGAATCGGGCTGGCGCTTTTGGTTACGGCCGTTGTCATCTTACTGTATGCTTTCTGGCCGGTTAATGAAGATTTGAGCGACTTGATTCCGCCAGACGGCCGTTACCATGTCGAAATTTTGCGCGATACCTGGGGCGTCCCGCACATCTTTGGCCAAACCGACGCCGATACCGCCTATGGTCTGGGCTACGCCCACGCCGAAGATGATTTCTTCACCATCCAGCAAACCTTCATCGCCGCCAAAGGGTTACTGGGCCAGGTTTACGGTCCCGATTCGGCTCCTATCGATTACGTTCTGGGTTGGCTGCGCATCCGCGAGCGGGTAGAGACCCAGTATGAAACCAGCCTTAGCCCTGAGGTGCGGACCATCGTTGAAGCGTATGCCGCTGGGTTGAACCATTATGCCGCCTTGCATCCCGATGAAACGATTCCCGGCTTGTACCCGGTAACGGGTCAGGACGTTGTGGCGGGATTTGCCCAACGCACGCCTCTCTTCTTTGGTCTGGACGGCGCTTTAACTGAATTATTTGCTGAAGAACGTCAACGCACGCTGACAACGAAAGGCGATGTTTCACAAGCGCCGTCAACGGCCGTCAGCCGTCCACCAGTCGCCCAATACGGTTCAAACACCTTCGCCGTCGCCCCCACCCTTAGCGCTAATGGAGAAACCTTCTTCGCCATCAACGCTCACCAGCCCTGGGAAGGGCCAGTCGCCTGGTACGAAGCCCATCTGCACAGCGAAGAAGGCTGGGATATGGTTGGCGGCACATTTCCCGGCGCGCCGCTCATTTTACACGGTCACAATCGGGATTTAGGCTGGGCGTTCACCGTCAACAGCCCTGATTTGGTTGACGTGTTTGTGTTAGACATCAATCCCGACAACCCCAATCAGTACCGTTTTGACGGCGAATGGCGCGATTTAGAGGTGTGGGATGTGCCCATTAAGGTGAAGTTGTTGGGCCGCCTGACCTGGACGGTGCAGCAAGAGGCGCTGTGGTCGGTTTACGGGCCGACGGTGCGCCAGCCGCATGGCACGTATGCCATTCGGTATGCGGGCATGGATGAAATCCGCTATGTGGAACAATGGTTCCGCATGAATAAGGCGGCCAGCTTCGACGAATGGCAAGCGGCAATGAGCATGGGCGCGATTCCTATGTTCCATGCCGGGTATGCCGATAAAGAAGGGAACATTGGATATTTTTATAACGGCCGTATCCCCCGCCGCGCTGAAGGGTATGATTGGAGTCAATACCTACCCGGCGACACATCCGAAACTTTGTGGACAGAATACGTGCCCTTTGCCGAACTGCCCCGCGTCGTCAATCCGCCTTCTGGCTTTATCCAAAATGCCAACAGCAATCCCTTCATCGCCACCTTTGGCCCCGGCAATCCCGATCCGTCCGCTTATTCGCCCACGCTAGGCATTGAAGATCGGGTTTCCAGCCGCTCGCTGCGCCTGCTAGAACTGTTTGCGGCTGACGATTCGGTAACTTACGATGAATTTATCGCCTACAAATACGATCTGTTCTATTCGTCCGATTCGGCTGTGCCGCAGTGGGTGGAGCAGGTTGTCAATGCCGACTTGCCTGACAATCCAAACATCCGCCAGGCAGCGGCCATTTTGCGCGATTGGGATTTACAAACGAACGGCGACAGCCTGGGAACGACGATTTTTGTGTTAATGATGACGATGGTTGACGATCATGATCTGGCTGACTATGCCGGGGATGCGTTGACGAATACGCCCATCTCCACAGCAGCCTTGGTTGATGGTTTGGAATTGGCTGTCGATTTTTTGCAGGAGCATTACGGCCGTATTGACGTGCCCTGGTCAGAAGTGAATCGGCTGCGGCGGGGCGATGTGGATTTGGGATTGGCGGGCGCGCCAGATATTTTACATGCGGTGTATGGCGATTTGACGGAAGACGGCCGTTTGCGCGGTGCGGCTGGCGATTCGTATGTGTTATTGGTGGCTTGGGAGGAAGACGGCGGCGTTCAGGCGCAAAGCATCCACCAATTTGGCAGCGCGACGACGATTCCCCATTCGCCCCATTACGCCGACCAGGCGCCGCTCTTTGCCGAACGCCGGCTTAAGCCCGTTTGGTACAACGAAGCGGATATCCGCGCCCATCTGGAGCGTGCATATCCGCCTGGTAAGAATTAAATTGTTGAGAAGTATCCGGCTTGTTTAGACTACGCCTACCAATACCAAAACGCCAAAAGCAACAGCAACTAAGTCTAACATCAGCAAAGCCAGCAAAACAAGCTTTTGCGAGGTGGAAAACAGGCCAAAGGAAAAACCAGAACCGCTGGATGAAAAATCGTCATCCAGCGAGGTGTCCATCGCATTGTAAGTAGACTCGGAACGCGCGCTTTTGTCCCGAAGTTGCTCGAATTCATCATCAAAACTGAGCGGCGCTGTTTCCGGTAAATCGGCCATTGGCGCAGTGACGCCCGGGCTTTCTTCCTCATCAAACTCGCCATCGCGTAAATCGCTAAACAAATCGTCCATAGTTTGCCTCCTGCAAATAGGCTACCCGCATTCAGGATAAAAGTCAACGCAGTTTTGTTGTTGGCCGCTAGTTATTGGCAACGTCGCCACAAGTATACCCTTGCGCCGCGCAAATGAGCCAGAACCAATAACCACTCAGTTGCATACCAGGGTGTGAACGGCCGTGCGCCAAATCTAACTTTACCTGAATGACCTGAGTTCGATGTATTAAACAAGCATCTAATTGATGTGAATTGATCATAGCTTTCACAGGGCAAATGCCATCAGCGCGATCATGTTGTTGTTTGAATCACTCAATATAATTATAATCATATAAGCAAAGGCATCACCATTAAACAATCCTTAATTCAAACATTAATCTCGTCCTGGGGAGGAAAGCCAATGTTACCAAAAACAACTTTTAATATCCGACTTGTTATTTTCATTTTGTTGATTGCGTCTGTTTTAGGAATCGTTCAATTCTTCAACAGCCACCCTCTTCAAGTTCATGCTATTATTGAGAATCCAGCTTCACTCTCGCCATTTGGGGCAAGCTATGCAGTTCTCCATGAAATGCCAATACCCTCACAAATCTACAATCCCGAACAAACAATATATGATCCAGTGCACAACCGACTTTATGTGAGATTTACTTTCAATGATATTGTTGTTTTTGATTTAGACACAGGAGAAACGATCCCGCTAGAAAATGTTTTTGATATCATGTTACAAATTGCCGTGAGCGCAGACGGTAACAACCTTTATATTTTTGGCGATTATAACCCTCGAATTGATGTTTTGGAAACCAATGATTACTCATTAGTCACCAGTTATGAATCTCCAAGAGGTGGTTTAAAATCCAACTTGGTTGCAGATTCAAATGGTAGACTATATTCTGTTTCACACGAAGCTATCTTTATCGATAGGATTGATGTTTGGGAGTCAGATTCAGGCACAATGTTAGAATCGCTTTCAATTTCTGATGAATCGAGTCGTTATCATATAGCCATTTCTCCAGATAACACAACATTATACTTGGCTTCAAGTACATTAAGAAAGTTTGATATATCAAGCAGCCCAATAGTAGAAATTCAAAGCGTTTCGTTAAGTGACCAAGTGAATTCCCTAAATGTTTCAGGTGACGATGAATTTATCACATTAGCCTTAGATAATAACGACCTGGTCGTATATGACACGCAAACTTTAACTCAAATCCATTATATCCCCCATCAATTAGGTGTGCGCCTTATTGATGCAGACGCTGATATTGACGGAAATCAATTCTGGGGTCTTTATGGTAACTATGGCATATTGCCCACAGTATCTGCCTGGGAGGCTTCATCAGGAGATATGCTCCGAAAGTATATTGATTCACCGCCATGGAAATCTTCTTATGGGATCGCATCAATTGGCGAAGGGCGCATTGCCATTGTATTAGAAGACTCTGTTAAAGTTCTGACCCCAACTTATTACGGCGTAGCGTTACCAATTATCATGAATGACTATTGTACAGCTCCCATCATTGATGATTTCAGCAATCCCAACAGTGGCTGGCCAGTTGGTAAATCTGGTTCGATTACTTATCAGTATTTAAATGGTGAATACAACCTCCTCTTCACTGACAATAATTTGTGGACAGCCATTACTCGAGGTCTTGTTTGGGATAATAGTAAACAAATCGAAGTAAAAGGACGTTTAGCAACAAGCCAAGATGGAGTATGGGGACTTCTATATGGCTTGGATGATAATTGGACGAGCTTTTATACTTTTGAAATATTACCTAGCGATCAGATTTGGGTAGTTTTTCATTATACAAGTGCGAGCGGTTGGCAAGTAGTTGCCAATGGAACCAGCAGCGCAATTCAAACCGGAACAGCCACAAACCGCCTCAGAATTACCAAAAACCAATCTGATTCGAGCGCTGTGCTTTATATCAATGATGTACCCGTTCATACTGACTGGTCTGGTATCCCAACCGGGCGTATTGGCATAACGGGTGGTTCTTTTATGGAAAATACTGATCTGCGTTACGATGATTTCTTATTTGTTGATGAAAATTGTCCTATGCCAACTCAAATAGATAATATAAATGGAGAAGGTTTGACGCCACTAGTGATTCAGGAACGGCCGTCATTCGATTCACTTCTACCTAATATCACTAACAATTAAGCTTGATCCGGTGCGGTCTTCCTGATTTCAAACTGGTTATGGCTAAGCATCCCGCCGAGTTGTCTATGTGCAAATAATGTAATAGAGATAGGTGAACGGCCATTCACCTATCTCAACAATAAGGGTTCGTTCTGGACTTGGTAAGATTGGTTCAATTTTCAAGAATTGGACCAATCTGATCGCCGCGGCAACTCCTCCTGATTCCGCTGCCACCAATAAAAGCCGCCGCCCAACAGCAGCGCCACAAACAACAGCGCCCACACATTGTGAACCAATGCCGAGATAGAACTCGTCAACGCCGCCAAGACCAGCGCCAACATAAACGTCACCGCGCCAATCGCTTTGCGGCCCAAATTGCCCAACACCGGCACAAAACTTAACAAAGCGGTGAGCGGGCTAACTAACAACCCCAACCCCAACCACATTACAAAGAAGCCCATCACGCGAAAGCCCCAGAGCAAGTTTTTATATTCAGTGTTGAGGCGAAGAATGGCTTGCTCTCGATCCCCGGCCAATGTTCGGTACAACTCGGTCTTGCCGCGATGAACGTAGGCGGTAATCTCTGAGCCGGATTGTAAACCAAAGGCGGTGGCGGTGATGTTGGCAGGAACGGCCGTATAACTCACCCGCATATCGCCCAACTGGGGCATGTCTAGCATGCCGTCCCCTTCAAAAATATATTCCTCGTCAATCTGATATGGCCCTTCCAACACATTTTGACGGCTCAGTGTCAACGATTCGGGGCGGGGAAGTTGCATCCGTTGTGGGTCAATTTGGTAGGCTCCCACTGTGGCCGATACGGCCGTAAACGTCTCATCATAAAGCGGCATGGGCGGGTTGGCATGGCCTTCGGGATAGTAAAACTCCTCGGCCGAACGGGGATCGTCCGTCCATTCCAATTCATACGTGTAGTCGGTAAAGTCCCCGTCTGTCTCCTCATCCTCAACCCAGGCATACATCTCCGCCCAGCGATTAAGCTGCACAAACTCGGCCGGGCGTAAGTAGAGGGGATCGTTGACGGGAACGGCCGTTTCCAACCGCCCCGTCACACTCACAAATTCACCCTCCAGGGCCGGGTCAACGCGTTCGGCGCTCGTTGCCTCACTCTTCTTAGCCACATCCGCCAAATTCACCCGCCCCTCATTTGTCCACAACAACACAAACGCGCCCAACAGCGCCAACGCCCCAAACAACATCCGGGCCAACGGATTCATCTTTTTGGAATTTCGACGACGAATTTTCATATTGGTTGTGATTAGAGATTGGCGATTAAAAGCTTCAATCTCCAATCGCCAATCCTGGTTGACTGACAAAACTTATCTAACCGCGGAGAACGTGGAGATCGCAGAGGGAAATGAAGGAGAAACCTCCGCGCTTCTCCGCGCTCTCTGCGGTGAACTCTGAGATTTGTCAGTCAATCAGATCGCCAATCTCTAGTCTCTAGTCTCTAATCTCCAGTCTCGTCCGGCTCTTCCAACTGCGCCTGTTCCGGCTCAATCGAACCAACGCCAAGCGGCTGCCACTTCTTCTTAATCTCGCCGCTGCGTAAGCGATGCTCCGCCCCGCCGCGCGCGCGTACTTCATCAAAGCCCTGTGGTTGGATAAACATTTTTTGTCCATCCAACAACGCTGTGATCCCCTCCTGCCCTGGTTCCGGGCGCGG